>JBDLHW010000001.1:0-37725 GCA_039715155.1 Campylobacterota bacterium
CTACCCCCTAAAGCTACAAAAAAACAAGTTTTTTGAGATAATATTGATAAATTAATCTATATCTCGTAATCAACTACTTTAGACTCAGAAGTCACCTCTTTAATTAAGGAGACTACTTTTTGGTGCTCTTCATGTACTGCATAAGCACCTAAATCCTCTTTAGAATCAAATGTAGAGTAGAGTGATAAGTCAAATGCTCTCTCAGACTGATTAAAGTCAACCCCTACCTCTATAGATTTAAGCTCATCTATTTTAGTAAGCAGTCCATTTAATTTCTCTTTTACAACTTCTATATTTGCAGCCTTATTCTCATCTTTAAATTTAAACATCACTATATGAACAATCATTGTATACCTTTTTTATTCGAATTCTAGCATATTATCTTAGCTAAGAATACCTTTCCAGAAAAACTCAGCTATCATCACTATAAAAAATATTCCCAATAGATTTAATACGACTCCATAACGAATCATACTTTTAACATTTACAACTCCGCTACTCATAGCAATTGCATTTGGTGGGGTGGCGATAGGGAGCATAAAGGCGTAACTAGCACAGAGAGTCGCTACCATCATAAAAAGAGTTGTATTTATACCTGTCTGCTCTGCCACGGAGTATATAACCGGGAGCATGATAGATATAAGTGCTGTATTTGATGTTATCTCTGTTGTAAATGTAACGAGAAATGCCACTGCAAAAAGCAGTAGTATCGGTGAGAGACTTGTCATGGAGATAAGATATGATGCAACTTCATCTGCAAGTCCAGTACCACTGAACGCCTTTGCTATACTAAACCCTGCTCCAAACAGAAACATAATTCTATAAGGAATCTTTGCCTTATCATCCATCCAGTCTAAAATGTTAAAAGGCGGCATAAAGAGAAGCAGACCAGCACTCAAAAGTATCCCGGCCTCACTAAGACCTAGACCAGACCAGTATGGTTTTATAGGTGCATTTACAAGCAGTAAAAGAATCAAGCCACCTAAAATATATAAGACTTTTTTCTGACTTTCATCCAAAGGGTGTTTATGTCTATCTCTATGTATAGAACTATTCTCTACTCCAATACTTAGTAGTAGACTCACAGCTATCATCATAACAAAAGAGAGCGGCGCCACCATCCATATCCACTGAAAAAATGGTATGGCTTCCAATCCTTTATCGTGCATAATCCCAAGTAAAATCAAGTTTGGAGGAGTTCCAATAGGGGTTAAAATACCACCTACACTGGCACCATAAGCAATAGCAAGAGCAAACCTCATCTTTAGTTTTATATCTTCAGTGATGAAAAGTGCAATAGACATTAGAAGAAGTGTCGTCGTAGTATTTGATAAAATAGAACTAAGTAAGCCCGAAGTTAAAGCCAAAGAGAAAATCATTCCTCTTGGAGTACTGGGGAAAAGTGAGAGTATTTTGTCCGCTATATAGGTGTGCAGATGTGTTTTCTCAACTGCTATAGCCAGCATAAAACCACCTAAAAAGAGAAAGATAATAGGGTGTGCATAGTTAGCAGTAGTTGCCTTGGTTGTCAGAATATCAAATGATGGAAAAAGTATGATAGGCAAAAGTGAGACAATAGCTAAAGGAAGCCCCTCATTTGTCCAAAGAGTCACAAGAAAGGCAATAATTCCTAAAAGTGCAGCTTGTGTTGGATTAAAAACAGTGAAGGAGAGTGCGAATACCCCAAGACCAATTAAAAGTCCTAATCCTATCTTTTTAAACTGTTCTTTATACTCTGACATTCTCTTTACTCCTTAATCCAAATGGTTTCTTGCTTATCTACTCAAAAACAGAAAAAACTTTTTTAATCAAATCATTGTTTTGTAAAAGTGGATTATCTCTAATCTCTTTCTCTTTCTCCTCTATCATCACCATTAAACCATCAATAGACTTGTTTGTTATATAGGAGTTTAAGTCTTCATCATCCTCACGTGGTATCATTCCTCCATACCCTAACATACTTGCAGCACTTGATACATACTCATTATTTAGCACACCTGCATTCTCTTTGTAAAATGATTGAAATGCACCATAATACATGGCAACATTATTATTATCCATACTTTTTTGAATTATCGGCAATATCGTATTTTGAAGCTCTTTAGTTGAACTTTTTCTGAAGTAATCAGTCGCAGCCTTGTCTGAACCACTTAGAATCTTTTTTGCATCATCGATACTCATATCAGATATACTCTTTGCAAAAATTTCTGCTGTTTTTGGTGCGGCTTCTGTTGCAGCGTTATTAAATGCCAATATTAAATCATCTACGTACTTATCTCCACCAACTTTTCTCACTAAATCTGCTGTTTTTTTCAAATCTTTCGGTAAACCTATTTTTGTTAGTGGGTTATTAAGATACCCATCTTTAGCACCCAGTGACTTAACAGCATAATCAACACCGATATTCAGTGCTTCTTTAAGTGCTCCGTTCATATCTGGTGATGTTAAGTCCGTTATAACTGTCTCTTTTTTATCTGGGCTTATCTCATTAACGTATGTATCTGTTGTTTCACTTACAATATCTTTAAAAGAGTCAAGCCAACCTGCGTTTAGTAGTGTTGCACTACATAATAAACCAATAATTATACTTTTAGAGTGTTTCATTTTATTCCTATTTTTATAGTTTAACTCGAGAGCAGGTCCCTAAGAGATATATGCGGATCTTTACCCTCTAGAAGTTCATAAACCTCATGCGCTATCGGTAGGTAGAGATCTTTTTGTGCTGCTATCTCATGAAGGGCATAGGTAGTTCCTATCCCTTCGGCAACCTCACCTAAATCATCCAATATCTCTTGCTGCGTTTTACCCTCTGATAAACCAAGACCAACTCTAAAGTTTCTACTCATTGTAGATGATGCCGTCAAAAAAAGATCTCCTGCCCCGCTAAGCCCTACAAAGCTCTCCTCCTTAGCTCCATATACTTTTCCAAATCTCTGCATCTCAACAAGTCCACGTGAGATGAGAGCAGCTGCTGCATTTTTACCTAAAGAGAGACCTTCACATATTCCTGCAGCTATAGCAATCACATTTTTATATGCACCTGCAACCTCTGCACCCGCTATATCAGTGGAGGTGTATGTTTTAATAAAAGATGGGAAAAAAGAGGCAAACTTCTCACTTACTTCTTCGTTGATTGCGTTTACAACGAGTGCAGTCGGAAGTGACTGAATTACTTCAGCTGCGAATGAGGGACCAGATAAAAAAGAGATATTTTCATCAGGAACATACTCTGAGTATATCTCATTTAAAAACTTTCCACTCTTAGCCTCTATACCTTTTGCAGCAACTAAAATCTTCTGATTTTTGAAAACAAAGTTCTCTTTTAGCCATGATGATACTTGTTGTGCAGGAATTGCAATCACCAGATATTCTAACTCTAAAATCTCTTCTAAAGATACAAAATTCTCTAAATCTCTTGGTGTTCTTGAAGTTATTACAACATCATTTTTCTCACTCAAAGCAAATGCTAAGGCACTTCCCCATTTTCCAGCTCCGATTACTCCAATACGCATGAATCACCACCTATTAATTTTTCAAACTCTTTTATATCTGTTTCATAGCCTACAACAACAAAGACATCACCCTTTTTCATCTCGTGATGTTTTGCTTTGGATGAAAAGATAAACTCACTGCTTCCATCTTCATGTAAAACAGAGAGAACTATTATTCCATGCTCCCTGCTCCACTCTATATCGGATGGAAATTTATCACCAAAACAGCTACTATCTTTAATCTCAATCTGCGAAACTTTTAAATCACTCTGCTCATAAAGAATACTGTGCAAAACCTCTGTCACAATCGGTTTGTCCAATATATCAGAAATCATTGTAGCTGTAGTTTGAACAAGAGGTATAACCTTATTTGCCCCAGCCATACTCAGTTTATTTGCACTCTCTTTATTCTTTGAGAGAGCGATTATCGTTAAATCTTCAAAGGCAGCCCTTAAAGAGATAGTTAAAAATATATTCTCCGCATCATCTTCTAAAACACAAAATGCTATAGAGTTTTTTATATCATGAATCACTGAAAGATCTGCCCACTCATCACTAAAGTCAAACATCTCAACACTGAACTCATCTAAATCAGACCTTGACTCATCTGAGTCTAATTTAAAAATAGATATCTCTTCATACTTATGAGAAATATTTTTTGCTATCTGAGCAGAGTAGTCGTTATAACCAAATATTAAAGCACTTCTTTTCATCTTTGTATCTTTGTATGTAGATATTTTTCAAACTCTTTTATAAACACACTGTTTCCTATAACCAGTAGATAGTCACCCTCTTCTAAAACTGTTGAGTCTATTGGATTAAAGAAAAACCTCTTATGTGCTTTTTTATAGATACCAAGTAAAACAAGTCGATATTTAGAGCTCTCTAGCTGCTCTACTAGAGTAAAATTAGACAACATTCTCTGCGTTACAATTATCTCCTCTATATCAACACTTGTATACTCAGAACGAAGAGCATGTATCACTTCAAATGCAACCGGTTTACCTACAAACTCTTTTGCAATTAATCCTATTAACTCTTTAGAGTAGAGTATCTCATTTACTCCCGCGAAGCTAAGCTTATTTCTATTCATCTCATTCATCAAAAGTGAAAGGAGAAAAACATCCTTATTAAAAGAGCGTACAGTCAGTGCTGTATATACATTTTCAACATCACTCTCTCTCAGGCATAAGATCGCTTTTACCTGAGTTTTAATATCTATACGCAATTTTTTATAGCTATCGACACTCCCCGGGTCATAATTAAACGCACTAAAGCCATCTTGTTGAGCTTTTTGAACTCTTGTAATATCTTCATCAAGAACTATTAGACTATTCTTCTTTGATAGCTTTATGGCAAGCTCTTGAGCGATATTTTCATATCCACAGATTATATAAAACTCTTTTATCTTCTTTAAATCATCTACACTCTTTGTCTCTCTGATCTCATCAAGTTTTTCCGTGAACGCAGAGACAACCAAAGAGGTAGTAAACGCTAACACTGCAATACCAGCTACAATGACGAACATAGCCACCAAACGTCCAGCATCTGTAGCAGGAGTTATATCTCCATAGCCAACTGTAGATATTGTTACAATAGACCAATAAAAAGCTTCATAGAGTGTATCTATTGGAGAGTTAGGATTATTTGCTTCCATTACATATATAAGTACAGATGAGACAAAAATAACAATAGATGAGAACATTAAAAGAGTTAAAAACTCAAATCTCTTAGTCGCTAGAACTGATGCAAAAGTCTGAAAACTTCTCGCGTATCTAAAGAGTTTAAAAACACGAAAGAGTATAAAAATACGAAGAAGTCTTAACTGGTGGAAGAACGGAACAATAGCTAAAAGGTCTATGATAGCTCTAACTGATGTGATGTACTTCAGCTTTACTCTACTTATCTCCATAAAAGATGCAAAAAGGTTAAACTCTTTGCCAAGCATTGTATCATGCTCATTTTGCTTAATGATTATCTCACTGACACTGCTATTAACCCACAGACGCAGTAGGTACTCAATAAGAAAGATAATAGAGATGATATAGTTGTTAAAATATAAAAAGAAGTCATTTACGTGAGACTTGACCTCACGTATGAGTACGACAACACTTATTATAATAAGCGTAATCATCAACATATCAACATATTTTTTATACTTATAGTTATCGTTCTCTAGCAGATTGTAAAAAAAGTGTTTATTTGCTTGATATTTCTTTGACGTGTTTAAAAAGTATGCCCCGTCTAATATCAAGCGTTTCATCATAGAAGTCTAACTCAGTTTTGCTTTTAAAATTTCATTTACAGCTTGCGGGTTTGCACTTCCTTTGGAAGCCTTCATAACTTGTCCGACAAAGAAACCAAAGAGTTTCTCTTTACCGCCTTTGAACTGCTCAACCTTTTCAGGATTTGCACTGATAATCTCATCACACATTGCTTCGATTGCACCTGTGTCTGTCACCTGTTTTAGTCCAAGAGCATCTATCACACCATCAACATCAAGATTCTCTTCCATAAGTCTGTCAAGAACTTCCTTAGCAGCTTTTCCACTGATAGTCTGGTCCTCTATACGCTTCACCAAGTGTCCAAGTTTTTGTGCATTAACAGGAGAGTTGGTAATATTCACATCCCCTTTCAGGCGAGCTTGAAGCTCGACAGTCAACCACGTAGCTGCATTTTTAGCACTGATACCCTGCTCCATCATCTCTTCAAAGAAGTGAGCCATCTCTACAGATGAAGTGATCACACCTGCATTGTATTCACTCATGCCGTAATCATTTACAAATCTATCGCGTTTAGCATCCGGAAGTTCTGGAATCTTAGAGTACAACTCCATCATCTCATCACTCACAACAGCTTTTAATAAGTCAGGCTCTGGAAAGTAACGATAGTCAGCCGCTTCTTCTTTACCACGCATAGAGCGAGTCTCATTCTTATCTTGATCATAGAGACGTGTCTCTTGAAAAATCTCATCATCATAAACACCATCTTCCCAAGCTTCACTTTGACGCTGTACTTCAACCTCTATCGCTTTTTGAATAAACTTAAATGAGTTGATATTTTTCACTTCAACACGAGTGTATAGTTTCTCATCACCTTTTGGACGGATAGAGACATTTACATCTACACGAAATGAACCCTCTTGCATATTTGCATCACCAATATCCAAATAGCGAACAATCGAGTGAAGTTTTTTAAGATAAAGTACTGCTTCTTCTGCACTTCTCATATCAGGCTCAGAGACTATCTCTAAAAGTGGAGTCCCTGCACGGTTAAGGTCAACCTTAGAGATATCACCATCATGAATATTTTTGCCGGCATCAGCTTCTATGTGAGCAAAGCCTACACGAATAGTTTTATGAGAGCCATCTTCAAAGTCAATATCTAAAGTACCATTTTGTATTACTGGTGTATAAAACTGTGTAATTTGATAGGCAGATGGGCTATCTGGATAGAAGTATGATTTACGGTCAAAATAAGAAGTACGGTTAACGGTCGCATCTAGTGCAGTACCAAGCATTACTGCTTTTTGTAAAACTTCTTTATTTAAAACTGGAAGTGCACCAGGAAGTGCTAGACAAGTTGGACATGTATTTACATTTTGTTTGTGATTAAAACTCGTCGGACACGAGCAAAAAAGTTTAGTTTTTGTGTTTAGTTGTACATGGACTTCAAGACCGATAACTACTTCAAACATAGATTTCCTTGGGTAAATGATTATTAATCATCTATTTTATCCAAAAAAAGCTTTAAACTTGTATAGCCTTAGTTTTGAAGATGTCTCTTACTTAAAAGTTCATACTCTTCTTTTGTTAGAACCCCACTGTTTAACATCTCAGTGAGTTCAGAAATTCTATCTTCTACATCTGTTTTTTCTACACTCTCCTGAGTTACCACTTCTGGTTTTTTGTATGCTTTAGCGTGTCTACTAGAGTAGATATATGAGATAATACCCATAGTTCCAAAGATTCCTACAAATAAAGCAGCTTCAATCATTATACTATTTTCTACACTTTGGGAAACCTCTCTAGCAAATAGAGCACTCTTTAAAAAAAGTGTAAAAATTATAAATTTAATCATCTGTTTGAACTCCCTGAGCATAGATTTTCTCTAAAAGTTCTGTCTGTTTTTTAGCCTCTGCCAATCTCTGCTTATTGACCATAAATGCATCTAAGGCTAAGATAATTAAGAGTGAAACTATTATAAAAAGGATTGTTATAAAAAGAGCTAGACCAAAGCCTAAAACGATGAAGATTTTAAAAGTGATAAGAGCACCGAAGAGGACAATTGCCCAAGATGCTCCAAGCAAAAAGCTTATTATTCTGTCGAATATATCTCTTTGCACAGTCTTGACGACCTAATGATCGTCTACTGCTACTGCCGAACCGATATAAACAGTTGTAAGCATCATGAAGATAAACGCTTGCAAGAATGCCATAAAAGTAAGAAGTGCAAATGGAATCATTGGTAAAATCCAAGGCGCAAGCATAAGGATTACCATTAAGAACATATCATCACCTTTTACATTTCCAAAAAGACGGAAAGATAAAGATACTAAACGAGAGAAGTGAGAAACTATCTCGATTGGGAACATTAACCAGTATAACCACCAAACTGGACCCATAAAGTGTTTGAAATACTTGATAACACCCTGCTCTTTAATACCAACATAGTTATAATATACAAATACAACTAATGCAAGTGTAAGAGGCATCTCTAAAAATGCAGTAGGAGCTTCAAAACCTGGAACAATACCGATTAAGTTAGCGATACATACAAACAGACCAATCGTAGCTATTAATGGAAGATATTTACGAGCATTTTCCTTACCCATAACGTCAGTACCCATCTGTAAAACACCGCCAAGATACGCTTCCATTAAGTTTTGAGAACCTTTAGGTACTAACTGTAAGTTTGACATTGCAAATCTAACTAATAGTAGTGCAAGACCAGCTGATAGCACCATGTGCGTTAAGTAGATAAAAGTCTTATCGTGAGAAATAAGACCGAAAAATGTAAACAATTCTGGCATAGAAGAGCTCCCTGTCTAAAATTAAATTACGAAATTATAGTCAAACTTGCATTAAATTATTATAATAGGAGAGACTTTTTGCAAAACTTTTTAGATATTTTGCTATAGTTATAAATATTCTTAATATTAGAGATGGAGAACTTATGCATATTTTAAAATCGATTATCCTCTTCACACTTAGTACAAACCTAGTGTTTGGGGCTTCTCAGAGTAAAAAGGACTCTGAGTTAGAAAAGGTAATTAAAACCGGTGAAAGAGGCTCAAAACTACTTATTCAAACGCTTGGTAAGAAGATGAAAAGCAAGCTGAAAAAAGATGGTGTGATGAAAACATTGGATTTTTGCGCAGATGAAGCTTATAATATTACTCAAAAAGTGAATAAAAAACTTCCAAAGGGTGTAAGAGTTAAACGCATAAGTGCAAAATATAGAAACCCGGCAAACTCTCCTAAAGATAACGAACTTGCTGTTTTAGAATCTTTTGCTAAATTAAAAAGCTCAAACGTGATTATGCCCAAGCAGTTAGTTGAACAAGTAGATGAGAATACATTTAAATACTATAAGCCACTTTTTATAGAGGACAAAGCATGTCTAGAGTGTCATGGAGTAATTAAAGATGTAGAAGTCAGAAGAGCAATTACTGCGAGGTACCCAATCGATAGTGCAAACAATTACGAACTAGGGGATTTCAGAGGGGCAGTTGTTGTCACTATTGTTAAGTCCGCAAAATAAACAGAGTTCATTTTACTTCGCTTGAGCTGCTGTTGCTCCTAAAGTTTGCCTTATTGAAGGCAAAAGTTGCTATTTAGCAACAAACGCAAGTAGCAAAAGCTACTTAGCGAACTCTACAGCCCTGCTCTCACGTATAACGTTCACTTTTATCTCACCAGGATATTGAACCTTTTCCTCTATCTCTTTAGCTATCTCTCTAGCCATTAAAACAGATTCGTCATCATTTATCAGTGTTGCATTTACTATAACTCTCACTTCACGACCTGCATTTATTGCATAGGCCTGTTTCACACCTGTATGTTGTGAGGCGATATCTTCTATCTCTGTCACACGTTTTAAGAAACTCTCTAATACTTCTCTACGTGCACCGGGACGTGCAGCTGAAAGTGCATCTGCCGCGCACACAGCTCCACACTCTACAGAATTAATCTCTTCTTTACCGTGGTGTGCATAGATAGCATTTATAACCACTGAATTTTCATTATAGCGGTTACAAATCTCAGCACCTAAGTCAACATGGTTTCCATCATGGTCATGTGTCAGAGCCTTTCCTATATCATGTAAAAGTCCTGCACGTTTTGCTAACACCGGATCTCCACCCATCTCTGCTGCCATTATTCCTGCCAAGTGAGCAACCTCAAGTGTATGCGCAAGGGCATTTTGTCCATAACTGGCACGATAACGAAGACGTCCTATTAGCTTCATAAGCTCAGGATGCATTACACCTATGTTCATATCAGCAATAAGCTCTTCACCCTCTGCAAGTATCCCAGCTTCAAACTCATCAGATACTTTTTCAAATATCTCTTCAATCCTAGCCGGCTGAATACGCCCATCTTCTATAAGAAGTTGCAGTGTCTTCGTTGCAATTGCACGACGGTAAAGGTTAAAACTACTCACAAGAATTGCATTTGGCGTATCATCTATTATAATATCCACACCCATCAGTGTTTCAAGGGCCTTAATATTTCGCCCCTCCTTACCAATAATACGACCCTTTAACTCATCATTATCCAGATGAACTAAGTTTGTTAATCTCTCAGATGCAAACTCTCCTGCAAAACGGCTGGTAGCCTGTGCTAAAATCCAGTTTGCTTTGTGCTCAGCTTCCTGTTTTGCTTCATTTTCATAACGTCTAACTATATGGGAAATCTCGCCACGAGACTTCTCTTCTACGTTTTGCAATAGAACAGTTTTTGCCTCATCTTTTGTCATTCCGGCACTATGTTCTAAAACATGAACTGCCTCATCTATCTTCTCTTCATATCTCTTTTTTAATGAGTTTAAAGATTTTTCATTTCTCTCTAAATTAAGTTTTTGCGACTCAACGATACTGCTTTGTGAATGAATTCTCTTCTCTTCATCTTGCTTAAATCGTTTAAAACTCTGCTCTTTTCTTATTAAATCATCTTCTCTTTGATGCAGATTGGCTTTTGCCCGCTCTTTTGCGCTCTCATACTGTTTTGTTGCTTCTAGTTCAATCTCACGTGACTTGTTGTGAGCACGTTCAAGAAGTGATTGCGCTTCATTTTCTATAGCTTTCGCTTTGGCTTTTGCCTGATCTGTATAAACATCGAAATTAGCACTTGTTAACTTTTTAGAGATGAAAAAACCGATAACCCCACTAACAGTGGCAATCCCGCCACCCAGTAGTACCATGTTTAACATCTATTATTTCCTCTTTTTGACTCTAACCATCTCTTTTGTTGGTGTTAAAAGCATATCCCCTACGACATCATATGAGTCGCAAATATACTCTTTTGTGTGACAAAATTCTTGTTGTATAAAAATTGTATAAGGTCTCTTTTTTAATTTCTCAAAGAAACGATCATACATCCCTTTTCCAAAACCAACTCTTTGTAAATTTCCATCCACTCCAACAACTGGAACAATGGCGATATCAATTTTATTTATATTTCTATTTGTATTTCCCGCTTCAAAAATACCAAATTTCTTTTTCTTAAGCGGCAATCTAAATGGTACCATCTTAAAACTTTCGCCTTGCATAAATGGAATATAAATATCATTTTTTTGTCTCATTTTTGTGAGAATTTTTAGAATATCCGCTTCCATATTTAAAGGATAGTAAAAAAGTATACTTGCATTCTCTACCCCCTCTAGCTCTTTTAGGAGTCGTCTATTAAGCAGGGAAGTTCGATAGAGTCTATTGTGCAGAGAAGTATTTTTGAGCTTTTGTAAACAATTTTGTCTAAATATAGTTTTTGTAAGAGGCATGTAAAATCTTTAAGATATAATTTCAGATATTTTAACATACAAAGGTATAAAACTTCATGCTAAAAACTTTAATTCTACCAACTTTACTTACAATTACTCTATTTTTTCAAGCTTGCTCTAGCGATTCAGACCAAAATGCCAATGATATGGTTTCATCAAATGAATATATTTTAACTGCCATCAATAATACTCAATACATCGCTAAAAAAGGACCAGACGGCTTCAGCGTAGAGAACACTCAAGGAAAAGTAATCATCTTTGATATTTTTGCTACATGGTGCCCACCATGTAAGGCTGCAGCTTCACACCTGAGCTCACTTCAGGCAAAATATAAAGACAAGCTGGTGATTATCGGTGTGACGATTGAAGATGATATTTTAAATGAAAAACTCCAAGAGTTTAGAGAGATGTATGATGCACAATACACACTTGTTAACTCTAAAGATAACCGTCGTTTGGTTGATGATATAGCAGATAGTTTAAAGGTTGGAGAGAGATTTCCTATTCCTTTAATGGCTATGTATCTAGACGGAAAATTCATAACTCACTATGTTGGTGCGATAGAAGAAGAGTTTATTGAGAGTGACATCAAAAGAGCATTAGGTCTGTAGATGTTTGGATTTATAAAAAAATCTCTTGGAAAAACTGTTGATGCGATAAAAACGGTTGCGCCCAAGAAAAAAATCTTTTTTACAAAAGATGAACTCGAAGATATTCTGCTTGAGGCAGATGTAGAGTATGATTTAGTTGAGATAATCATAGAGCAGACTTACCAGGAAAAAATCACACGTGAGATTCTTCGCTCAAAACTTTTAGCAACTCTTGCACATACAAGCTACAAAGAGCCTGAGTTCACTGCTCCGTTTGTGGACCTTGTTGTCGGTGTAAATGGAGCTGGAAAAACCACAACTATCTCTAAACTTGCTCTTCGCTATAAAAATGAAGGCAAAAAAGTAATTCTCGGGGCTGGAGATACTTTCCGTGCTGCTGCTATCGAGCAGTTGACACAGTGGTCACAAAAGCTTGATATTCCAATAGTATCATCGAAACAGGGCCATGACTCCTCAGCAGTTGCATACGATACAATTGATTCAGCAAAATCAAAAGATTTTGACAATGTAATCATTGATACAGCAGGTCGTCTTCATACTCAGACAAATCTGGCAAATGAGCTTAAAAAGATAAAACGCATCTGTGAAAAAGCTCACGCTGGCGCACCACACAGAACCATCTTAATTATAGATGGAACACAAGGTAACTCAGCTATCTCTCAAGCAAAAGCATTCAATGAGATGATAGGAATAGATGGAATCATCATCACAAAACTTGATGGAACTGCAAAGGGTGGTAGCGTCTTTAGCATTGCCTATGCACTTGAACTTCCTATACTCTACGTAGGAACTGGTGAACAGCCGGAAAATCTTACACCATTTGACAAATATGAGTTTGTCGATGGCCTGCTTGATGCTCTTTTTGTAGAAGAAGAGTAAAGTCCTACCCTAAATATATGGCAAAATGTCATATATTCAGATCTTCCCCACTAAACGCACTAAAATACCCTTAATAAATAAACTGCACTAGTGCAATGAGCTTCCTGCTGAAGGAAACTTAGCGTTAGCGTAGGTAGCGGAATTTACTTCCGATACCGTTATGAATAGATGAAGGGTCTCCTTCATTTTATGAAATAAAATTAAGGTAGTATTATGGCGAAGAAAAAAATACTTTTTGAGTGTCAACACTGTGGACTAACCACTCCCAAATGGATGGGAAAGTGTACAAATTGTGGTGCTTGGGACTCATTTGTAGAACTGAATGAACATCAACAAGAGGTAGTTAAACAGACAAAGTCAACTTCATCTAAATCTGCTAAAGCACTCAGTATAAACGAAATTGTTGAAGAAGAGGTATTTAGGTTTAGCTCACTTGACGCTGAACTTGACACTGTTTTAGGTGGTGGAATAGTTCCAGGATCTCTTACTCTGATAGGAGGAAGTCCCGGTGTTGGAAAGTCTACCCTACTCTTAAAAGTTGGCTCAAACATCGCCTCAACAAATAAAGATGTACTCTATGTAACGGGGGAAGAATCAACTTCTCAGATTAAACTTCGTGCTAACAGACTCAAATCAAACCATAACTCACTCTATCTTTTGAGTGAGATAAGATTAGAGCAGATACTTGTTGAACTAGAACATAGAGAGTATGACTTTTTAATCATAGACTCTATACAAACTATCTACTCTGAAAACATTACCTCTGCACCAGGTTCAGTTACTCAAGTGAGACAGATTACATTTGAGTTAATGAGAATAGCGAAAGAGAAAGATATCGCAATATTTATCATTGGACACATCACAAAAGAAGGCTCTATTGCAGGGCCTAGAGTTCTTGAACATATGGTAGATACAGTACTTTACTTTGAGGGTGACAGTTCTCAGGAACTTCGAATACTCAGAGGGTTTAAAAACCGTTTTGGACCTACAAGTGAAATAGGTGTTTTTGAGATGAAATCAGAAGGCTTAGTATCTGCTACAGATATTGCCTCACGTTTTTTTAATCGTAACTCCGAGCAGCCCGGTTCTGCACTTACAGTTATTATGGAAGGCTCACGTCCTATTATACTTGAAGTACAAGCACTTGTATCAGAATCACATACACCAAACTCAAAACGCCAAGCCACAGGTTTTGATAATAATCGTCTCAATATGCTTCTTGCACTTTTAGAGAGAAAACTAGAGATTCCACTCTCAGGTTATGATGTTTATATAAATATTACAGGTGGAATAAAAATTACTGAAACAGCAGCAGATTTAGCAGTTTTAGCCGCCATAATCAGCAGCTTTCGTGACCGTGCGATATCTAAAGAGACTGTTTTTATAGGTGAAGTTTCACTGGTTGGTGATGTACGTGAGGTGTATGCACTCGATGCAAGACTTAAAGAGGCAAAAATGCAAAATATCTCTAAAGCACTGGTATCTAAAAAACCTCTTGAGAAGAGTACGATTAAAACTTATATAGTGGATGAAGTCACAAAACTTTTAGAATGGTATTAAATTCATCGCTAAAAAAGTATTTTTTATCCATAAAAATTGTATAATCTTGAAATATACAACGAAAGGTAAAACATGATTGATGCACAATTCCGTAGTGAAGAGAGATATTCAAAAATATCTATAGCATATGAAGGAAAAGAAGAAGGCAGTAAGGTTTGTGGTGTGATAGATAAAATTACTGGAAAATATGACATGAAACCTGAATCTTACACTTGTAATATATCAAAGGGAAAGGATGTAGTTGTAGTTGAGTATCATGATGATACAGATCGTGAAGCGGGCAAAATATTTGAAGAGATTCTTGAAGTTTTAGAAATTAAAGAGTGTCAGTAATAGTTTATATTAAAAATATTTTAAATAATCCGATGTACTAAACATAATAAATAATTCAAGGAAGAATAATGGCTGAAGAAGAAAGCACAGAAGAAGAGCAACAACCAAAAGAAAAAAAATCAAATATGCTGATGATTATTATCATCATTGTGTTGATACTGATAATTTTAATCGGTGCGACGGTTGGTATTCTGTTAATGAGTGGGGATGATGAAGCTGAAATCTCTTCACCACCACCAGCTCAAGAGAGAACTGTGTCAAAATCAAAAAGAAGCAGTTCTAGCAGTAACTATGATGAATCTAGACAACTGAGTGAGATTGGAATTCTATATCCACTTGACACTTTTACAGTTAACCTAAAAAGTGATGCCGGTAGAAGATACCTAAAAGTTACTATGTCTTTAGAGCTTGAAGGTGAAGAGCTGAGTCTGGAACTAGATGCAAAATCACCAGTTATAAGAGATAGAGTTATTAGGATACTGACATCTAAAACTCTTGAAGAGATATCATCTAAAAAAGGGAAACAGAAAGTCTCTTCTCAAATCATGGACACATTAAACTCAATGATATCCGATGGTACAATCAGAGGTATCTACTTTACTGAATTTGTTATCCAGTAAATGATTGGAATAGACCTAATTAAGACCTCACGCATGAATCGCTTGATGGAGCGATTCGGCGAAAAAGCCCTCCAAAAATTTCTCTGTGAAAATGAAATCTCTCTTGTAAAAAATCATAAAACTGCAGCTGGTTTTTGGGCTGTTAAAGAGGCTTTTTCCAAAGCTTTAGGTGTTGGTATTGGAAGCGAGTGCAGTTTTCACGATATAGAGATTTCTAAAACACCAAAAGGTGCCCCAAAAATAGATTTATCAAACAAAATTCTTACTGCGTTTAATATAAAAGACACAAGTGTGTCGATTACTCATGATGGAGAATATGCTATAGCTGTTGTAGCTATTGAAAAAGCTTAATCAGCCACCACCTACAAAATCAAGAAGTTCCAGTTTGTCACCATCATTTAACTTATAACTATTCCAAGAGTCTTGTTTTACAATCTCCATATTAACAGCAGCAGCCATCACTTTCCCCTCTAATGACAACTCTTTCAATATCTCTAAAAGTGTACTCTCACTCTTAAACTCTCTATTTTCACCATTAACTACAATCTTCATATTTTCTCTTTTGTATATATTTAACTATTATTTTCGTAATTGTATCGATATTTATTGAATATATCATCAATACTTGATATACTAAGTACAAAATAAAGAAAAATTAAAGTGTGAGCTATGATAAATTCTAAAGAACTCCTTGGATATACACAAAACCTCTCTATACTGTTTGTTGAAGATCATGATGAACTGAGAATGAATACTGACTCTATTTTAAAAAACTTTTTTAAAGAAGTAGCAAGTGCACAGAATGGTCAAGAGGCACTCAAGAGCTATCTAAACTATACTAAAGAAAATGATGGTAAATATTACGACATAGTTTTAACAGATATAAAAATGCCAAAAATGGATGGAGTTGAGCTAACTAAGCATATATATGAGACTAACCCTTCACAGGCTTTAATAGTACTCTCAGCATTTGATGATTCTAAATATCTGCTGCCATTAATCAATTTAGGGATAGAACAGTTTTTGAAAAAACCATTAGACTTTCAAGAATTACTTGAAATTTTATTAAGAACATCTAAAAAGATAACAAATACAGTGCCTAAAAACCATAGCAGCACTATAAAAATAGATGAATCTTTTACATATGATAGAGATAGCAAATCCCTACTAAATGACAAAAGCAATGTCTATTTAACAAAATATGAGATTCTTTTTATACAACAACTCACTACAAACTTGGGGAAGATATATTCAAGTGAAGATATAGTTAACAACTATTTATCATTGGGTGAAAACATAGATGCACAAAATATAAGAAAGCTAGTCTCTAAACTAAGAAAAAAATTACCTGAAGATTCATTGGAAAGTATTTATGGGGTTGGGTATAGATTTATACCATTTTACGATTAAGTAACAAGTGGTGGGTCCTATGTGACTCGAACACATGACCACTCCGTTATGAGAGCTTAAAATATCGCTCACAACCCCTATAAATAGGGGTTTAAAATTTTACTGTAACCGCAGATAACCGCTTTTTGTTGCAGAATGGTAACACTTAAATCATTAAAAGCCAAATGTATAATACAAAATTATTACATATCAGATTTAAAGTAACTAATGCTGATTCAAGAGTAAAGTTTCTATCTAATGGTAAACAATAAATTTTTCCATCTTCATTGTTTATTATATTACAATACAAATCTAATGAAAGGTCTAAAATACTTTCTTTATTCTTTGCGTGGTATAAAGTGCAGGTCTTCAACAATACCAGTTTCTTCATTTATGAGTAACCATAACCTGTCTATATATAAGCTACTTTTTTCATATACAGGAACGCCAATTACTATAGCATAGTGGCTACTTTTTGCATAATAATAAAAGTAAACTCTATGAATATCTGTTATTTTATTGCGTGTAGAAAATATTTCGAAAAATGCATCTGGCATCTGTCGTATAACTTCATCTGATGATATAGCTACACCACTACGAATTCCAGAACTTTTCCATTTGGCAGGTTGATATATATATAATGGTTCTTCTTTTATTGCTATTGCCCTAGGAGGCCCAAATAAACCAAAAATCTCATCTTTAGTTGTTGTTCCTATTTTAATCTGGCTAATACTTTTTGACTCAAACTTGGAACCTGTTATCATAGGAGGAGCATAAGCGCAACCAGACATTACTAATAAAATAACATACAAAATAAACACCTTGTACACTATGGGATGTCTCAGGTCATTCACTTTTCTTCCTTAAATATATAATCCTCTACTTTTTTAGTTCTCTCATTTATTAGTATCCAAAGCCTCTCAAATGTAGTCTCAGATGAACCATGTCCTATGATGGGTAAAAGTATTGCTACATCTAGTCCAGATTGCGTGATAGAGTGATAATAATATACCATATACTCTTCACCCAATGTTTGCTTCATGCTAAAGAGCTCTAGAAATACTTCTGGTTGCTTTGCATCTGCACTACCAGTAGAAGGATTTGGTATATACATCACAGAACCATTTTTACGAGCAATAGCAGTTGGGGGACCAAGTACATCAATAACTTCCTGTTTACTCATTTCATTAAGCTTAATATTCTTGAACTTTTTAACATCAAGTTGTCCACCATATTCTTCTTTATATCCTACAACTGCACATCCATGGAATAACTGCAAAACGAATATAAATAATATAATTTTATTAATGCTATTTTTTTCCATTATAATTTTCCTTATATTTAGTTTGAGCTTTTAATACGGACTTTACAGATGGTATAATATTTTCAACAGTGATTTTTGCAATATAATGTTGATCACCAAGGCTAGCACCACCAGTCTGCTCAAGTGTTGGGAAACCAGTCTGTTGAATTGTTGCTAAAATAGATTGATTGTGAACATCAAAAATCAATATCTCTATTATCCCATACTTTGATGGTCCAATTCTTCGTATTATTATGTAACCAGTCATTATATAATCTACATCAAGTTTCTTGCCTATTTTTGTTAAGTCTTCTATTGAGAAGGTCTCTACTTGATAAGTATTTTCTGTTCCTATAAGCTCTTTTTTTTGTGAAGAAGGTACAATATAGTTTGACCCAACATTGTTAATTAATGTCAAATACTCTCTGGATGTAAGAAACATCATCTCTCTTTTTAGTGTTATTTCTACCATTGCCGGTAAAAACAGTGTTTGCTCAATTTTGTCTTTTAACTTATATGCGAACCATTCAGTTGAGGCTCTTCTTATATGGGTATCTCCTGTAAATGGTAGCAGTGCTATTTTTGCGGTTTTTGAAATATTTTGCTCTGAATAGAGTTCAATATTTTTTATATTAATAGTACACCCTGAGATAAAAAGAAATAGTGTAAATGTAAACAATAGCTGAACTGAATACTTCATATATCCCACCTCCCAGTGCTTTTGTTTAAGTCTAAGTATTAGATTATATCTTATTAGCATTTAAGTCTAAATAATAGTATTTATTTTACATTATGTTGAATACATGTTACAAAATGGTCACACATTCTAAATACAAAAGCCACTAAAGCCGTATATTACGTACTTTATAGAAATATAGCCCCTCCATTATGAGAGCCAAAATTATCTCTCAGAAGCCCTAAATATAGGGGTTTAAAATTTTACTGTCACCGCAGATAACCGCTTTTAGCAGCAAAATCGTGACAACTATATATGCTTACAAGTTATTTAACTAAAGTAAAAACTTCAATAAGCTTTTGTAAAATTTCTTTTTTGTCTATATCATCTTCTAAATTAAGTCTCTTTTGTATCTCACAGGAAACATCTTTTATAGCATTTACACACTCATTAAAATATTTACTAGCTTCTTTTGACATTAGATTACAGTTTTGTATTCCAAACTTTAGAAGATGCTCTTTAGGCCACCACTTTTTACTACCCATAAGATTCAGAGCTTGAATATCATTTTTGATATATACAGTCGTTGATACGACATCATATGCAGGAGCTAATTTAATATCATCTATACCATCATAGATTAGTCCAAAGTTTTTAAGATGTGCATCACCATTTTGCACTAAAGTATTAATAACAATCATTTTATAAAACTGTATCAATGAAGCTTTTTTATGTTTTGGTGAGACAAAAGTCTTAATTGTTTTTGCTATCTGCTCATAGGTTCCATCATATTTATCATCTCTTTGTTTTGCTTGAAGAACACACATATCTTCAAATCCAAGGTAGTCTCCATCCTCTTTAACATCAAAACGTTTCATAATAAATAGTTTATCATCATCAGAGATGAAAAACTCAGGTACAGGAATATTTGCATTCTGTATGATTTTCATACAATAGAATTCATTGAGTGCTAGTTCTTTATATTCATTTCCCCAAGACTTTACAATATAATCATCAAGCTTCAGTGTGGCTTTATTCTCTACTCTTGCTAATACTTTTGGCTGCACACCACTAAGAGCAGAAGAAAGAGCAAATCTTGAAACCAACTCATCAAATAGATTATCACTCTTTGGATGGAGTAAATCATCAAGCATTAAAACATCATTTTGCGGATTTTTATCCGAGTGATATGTTATTCTACCTTTAATTGAGGGAGACATGATATTTAAAAGACCAAAGTCATCTGTCTTTGTAAGTTTTGAAAAATGTTTTTTTATAATTGATAGAAGATAACCTTCTGGTAAATGCATCTCAAATATTGGATGTAGTTTATTATGAATATAATCTTTTGCTCTTACAGGCATAGTAAGTGATATAAAATGTTTTTTTTCTTTACTTGTATAACGATAGATATATTCATTCTCTTCATAAATGATTTCTCCTGTAGTATCTCCATCAATTTTTATATTTAATTTATCCATTTAAAATATCCTCAAATACTGGAAATTCTGATTTCTCTGTTAGGTTTATTTCATACCCTAGGTAATCAACAATCTGTAGCACTTTTTTTAGTCCTATATCCACACTGCTATTATTTTCGAAACTACTTATAGTAGCTCTAGAGATATTTAAATCATCTGATAATTGTTGCTGTGAAAGTTTTTTTAATTTTCTTAAATGTGCTATCTGTTTTCCAAGTTCATCAAACTCCATGCAAACACCTTTTGTAAAATATATTAGTCATTATAATATTTAAAATTAAATTTGTCAAATATATTATTCATTTATAAACATTAGGGGATTAATGAATAATATAAAATGAACGGAGTGGTCAACATACAAGAAGTAAAATATCATCAAGTATCGTTAGCAACGGCGTTTATTGTAGGATACTGATAAATAGTATTTTTAATTTTTTTAATATATAAAAAAGAATTCGAAGAAATTAAATATGCTTGAAGTAACCTGTTTTAGGTAGTAGTGGTTGGTCCTATGTGACTCGAACACATGACCACTCCGTTATGAGAGCCCAAAACATCGCTCAAAATCCCTAAAAACAGGGTTTAAAATTTTACTGCAACCGCAGACAACCGCTTTTAGTAGTAGAATGGTGGCAGTGAATTATTCTGATTTTTAATACGTTTGAATCCGAAATCAATACCTTCCATCCTTGTCTGTATTCCTTTATTTATTATCAGGCCATAGCCATATATAAAATATACTACCAAGCTGTACTCTGAATTGACATTTTTTAAGACACGTTCTACTTCACTATTTTTCAGTAAAACAGATATGTGCTTTTATATAAGAGATTTTCGACTATCATAATCTAAATGATGAATATTGAAAAGTAAATTCAACTCAATTAATACCTTTTATTCATACTAATGATCCTTATATTCTTCTGTTGAATCAGCCACACTTTTCTTAACAGTTTTCCAATCTTTTTTTACACCTTGCTTTACATTACTCAAATTATCTCTAAACTCTTTTTTTGAACATCCACTCATCATTAAAAGTGCTAATAACGATATAAAAACGAATTTCATAAATTATCTCCTGTATAAATATTTTTTAAAATAAAACTTTTTTACCCATAGCAGAGTAATTAATTTTATCTGTATAGACAACTTTAAACGGTACAGTTAACACACCATAATACTCATTAATTTTTGCCTTTATCTCTTTGTTGCTTATCTCTCTATTTGCTTCTAATGTGATCTTTATTTGTTCACTTCTAAGTAACTCTTTTTTATAAACTAGTTCAACTACAGCTGCATTTACATCATCCAAACTTTCTAAAATACTTTCTACTTGAGAAGCAGATATTCTTTTACCTGCAATTTTTATGATTTTATTGCTTCTGCCAAGAAGAATAAATCCACTCTCTTGTATATCAACTATATCCTCCGTTGTAAAAGGCTGGCTAAGAGAGCGTATCTTATCATTTAAAATATACGGAGAGATAAATGGGGATTCAATACTTAACTTATCATCATGTGAAAACACTTTCACACTGCTAAGAGGTGTCCATACATCAGCATCAGAAAACTTATACGCTATGCCACCTGTTTCAGTTGAACCGAATAGTTGAAGTAAGTCTACCTGGTACATACTCTCAAATGCACTCACATCATCATGATTCAGAGGGCCTGTTGAGCATATAAAAACATTGCCTGAAAGATCCTTTTCCTCACTAAGTTTTGCTAGGGACTTTATGAAAACAGGTGTAGTAATGACAAGTGTATTTTTATGCGAAGCTTCTTCTAAAAGTTCATAAGGCAAATAATCCTCTTTCACTATTAGTTTTACATCATTGAGAGAGAGAGGTAACATAAGTCCAGCCAAAACACCATATATATGAACAAAAGGAACTGTAGCAACTACCCTTTTAATGTTATACTTTGAGAGCAATTCTTTTAGAACCTCTACCTCTTTTAAAAGATTCTCTCTTGTTTTAAATGCACCAACTGGAAAACCACTGCTGCCTGATGTAAATAAAAGTAGTTGAGACTTTAAATCTGCCTCTTTAAATCTATCAAACCTGCTTATGTCATTATCTTGATGGAACTGAGCTAACTGTTTATGGTTAGAATCAAAAAGAACTATTTTTTGTCCACTGTAAAATGCCGGTAAAAACACTTTTATAAACTCAAGTTTGTTACTAGAACTAATATTAATCCATCTGCTTGTAGTATTAACATCCAAATCTAACTCTATGAGCTCTTTTGTATTATCAGAATGAATATATTTTAAAATCATCTCATTACCTTTATAAGAACAAAAATGGCTCCAATACCCAAGCTAATAACCAATCCAATAGAGTTTAGAGCCGTGATTGAGCTAAATACCAGCACACCAAAAGCGGCAAATGTACTGAACAATGAATATTTAATAGCTAACATAGTGGTTGTTAGTCTGTTAGAATTACTCATATAAATTCCGTAATCTATACCTATCGCTATTAGAATTATCAAAGAGAAAATATGCATAATGTTTATTTCATAGAAGGTAGCCAAAAATGCTAAAACCAAACTCACTGGAAAGAGTATAAAGTTGAGAGCAAAAAAGAACCTTTTCTTAACACTAAAGGCAATTAGAAGTACAATCACGGATATAACCACTATGGAGTAAACAAATACGTCAGCGAACATTTTATCAGAGACTTTTTTAAACATCTCCTTTACATCTATCGGAGTTACAAAATCAAACCTTGAGGTAGTTTTTATATCTTTTACAAACGCCATTGCATAGTAGATATTATCTTTTGAAATTGAAGATAGACTATACCCTTTAAAAACATCTAAATCAATTTTATCACAGGGTGGAAGTTTAGATATAAAATCGTAGGAAGTTTTAAAATAACCACTTTTAAATCCTATTTTTTCTGCCTCTTCATTTACAATTCTTGACAATCTCTCAAAGTCATAACGTTTCAATATTTCTTTTTTATTTTGACACTCTTTTTTATTTGGTACAAAAGAAGCAAGAGAGTATGTTTTGCTATCATCTTTATGAAGTAGATGAAGATTAGCTATAAGTTCATCTTCATTTTTACCTTCAACTACAACTGGAGTATATTTCAACTTAGCAGAACTTTTAAAAAGTTTTTCGAGCTCTTGAAGCTTCTTATTTTGATAATCCAGATTTCTTATATTGTTGTCAAACTCTATATTTATTGATGTGTAAATCAAAAGCATAATAGATACTGATAAAAATATATAGACCGGTACTTTATTAAAAGTGAACTCTTTTTTTACATTTTCTTTGTACACGCCTAAATTCAAATATGGAAATACAAATGTAAATACAAAATAAGCAAACGATAACGACATTGCAGTAAAGAAACTAATCTGAGCTATTAAAGGAACAGGAATAAAAGAAAAAATTGCAAACGCTACTGTTGTCGTAAGGTATCCATAAAGTACGCTTTTATCAATTCTATCTCTATTTTGATAGAAATTATGAAAGTAATAGTGAAACAGATAATCTATACTCACAGCAGTTACACTCATACCAAAGACAAGTGACATCACATGAAAATTCTCATATACTAAAACACTTCCCAAAAGAGCAAAAAGCATTGATGCCAAAAGCGTTACAACTGCGTTAGAGAGTAGTCTAATATTTCTTATTAAGAGTACATACATAACAATAAGAAGGATAGTGGACAGTGTAACAATAAGAGTAACATCCTCTTTTATTTTAGTTGAGTTCTCAACGGTGTAGAAGAATCCTGCAAACACGATAACATTGCTATATAAAGCAGTTAGTTTCTTCACGTCTTTATATAATCTTTTTGCCTCACTCATCTGAGAAGGGGCTACATCTGTCTTGACTCGGATCAGGTATCCGTAATCACCAAGAGTCATATAGTCACCACGGCTTGTTATATTTGATTTTTTTTTGCTCTTTAAGGAGAATAGTTTTAACGGATCATTTTTATTGATAGGCGTATAAAAGAAGCTCTCCATCTGATAATCATAAAGTACTTGAAGCTTCGCATTTATCTCATCTCTACTCTGCTTAGTATCATTAAAGTCAGCTAAAACTGTATAGTACTTTTTATAATATTCTTGTATCCCAGACGATGGGATAATTTTTGATTCTACAAGCTCAATACCTTTTATATTTTTTAGCTTTTCTGACAATTCATCAATAACTTTTTTTGAAGAGTTGTCAAAACCTTTAACAGCTATCATCATCTCTTTTGTATAGCCTAACTCTGAAGCTATGTTAAGTTTTTCAACCGATTCTTTTGATGCAAAAAGGGAAAGTAAATTTGTAGAGATATGAATTTGTTCTTTAAAGATAAGAGCAAACGTCACTATCACAAACAGTATTATATAATTAGCGTATTTCATCTTCAATACTTATAGTTATATAGTCGCTGTTTTTTAAAAAAAGGCTCACCTCTTTTAACTCTTTATTTAATTTCTTTAACTCTATTTTTTGAACAAAATTACCTATATATCCTTTTGGAATAAGCATACTTTTATCTTCAAATCTCTGCATATCAAACTTATCATTCAATGCGCTCTCGTCACCGCTGTGAAGTAAAAGAAGTATCTCAAAAAACTGTGATACTCTTTGCAGTTCAGCCTCTTCAAGTTCAACTGTTCTGTCATTTTCTTTTAATGTAAGTACAGAATCTTTGTACAGAATCGACCTCTCACTATCGTTGTATTTAATATGTAAAGAATTTTTTTCAAAAGTTATTTCACCTTTTAACTTTATAGAGCGTTCAAGTGCATCACTGTATCTGACTTCACTAAAGTTAAAGCTGTCTGAGAGAAGTGAACTTATAAATAAGAACATTAAAAATAATATACGTAAAATCATCTAACCTACGAACCTTTTCATAACATATATTTTTCCATAGACTATCTGAATTATCAATGCTCCAAAGATATAAAAATACCAACCGATGGAACTATAAAAAGCCCATATAAAGTCACTACAAAATAAGCTTGTAAAAATCTGTATCAATGTATTTAAAAAAGTAACTACAACCCAATATCCATCACCATTAGAGAGATAACTCAGCTCTGCAACACTCAGTTGTTTATGATAAAACTTTTTAGTAAACCGTAGAATAAGATTTTTTTTATTTATATATGAATTTAAAAAGAAAAAGAAGAATATAGACGATATGAGAGCGGGAACTAATCTCAAAAAAAGATAAGTTAAAGATTCACTATTTATATCAAACTGTTTTATCACAAGTAATATCAAAGGAGCTAAAGCTAAGGATAAGATCGTAGTTATTTTAGATTTACTCATAACTATATTCTAGGCTCTTTTTCCCAAAAATCATAAAAATTCAACCACTGATTCGGGTATCTTTTAATTACATCCTCGTACATCTTTACATATTTCTCTAAAGCCTCTCTTATGGCTTGATCTTCACTCTTATATATATCTACATCAATCCTCATATACTCAAACTTATACTTCTGTATATCAAGATAAATAACGAAATAAACCAAGATCGGTTTATTCATCTTATAAGCTATTTGGAAAGGATTTTTGTTAAAGTTTGCCTCTTCACCTAAAAACTGTGTAGATATCGTTGCTTTAACATTTGAAGCTCTATCACCCATAATAGCTACAACTTCATTATTCATAAATGCATTTGCTATCTGTATAGATACACTCAAGGTACCACTATTTAGATCTATCACGCTGATGTTTGTTTTTACATCCAGGGATTCTTCTATCTCCTTTATAGAATCCATTAGAGCCTCTTGCATCACTATATGAATTTTATTGGTAGTACGGGATACATTCGATGATGATGCCCATCCGCCAAAATGAGACTGTAAAAGTATCGTAGAGTTAGAAAAAATATTAATCGGCGTGTCACCATCATCATAAAGATATGTATAACTTTTTGGATCAACCTTTGTAATAAACCTATCTACCATCATAAGAGCAAAGATTCTAAGATGCTCATAATAACGCTTTGGAGTTAATTTTATATTTAAATGTTTATAGTAAACTCTAAGAGAATCTTTTACATTACCTGCGAATAAAAAATAAAAAAAAGTAACCGGATACATAAGGTAATAAATAAACTTATAACCAAAAAGTTTATAAAGATTAAATACGAGTTTTATACTCCATCCACTTCCTCTTTGTTTCGTTTTCAATTACTTTCTCTTTCTTCCAAAAATTTTATCAAATATAAAACCAGGCCATTTAAATGGAAGTATCTGAACATGTACCCACACTATTGCCACAGTGTCACCAAACTTTTTAAAATGGCTTACTCGCTCCTCAGGTGTAGGATAATAACACTCTATCATCACTTCACTAATTAAAAAACCAGCATCAGCATGACGCACTAACACCTCCATCTCCCAATCAAATCTTGATGTCTTAATGGGTAAATCAAGTATACTGACAGGGTAGATTCTAAATCCTGATAGTGAATCTGTAATCTCAAAACCGGTGTCCCAACAAGCCCAGAAGTTACTAAACCATCTACCAAACTTCGAACCGTTTGGAACGTGTTCAAGATCAAAATTTCTGGCACCGATTAAAATCTCACCATCTTTGTAAATATCTGTAAGTTTGTGTATCTCAGAAGCCAGGTGCTGACCATCTCCATCTATACTAACAGCATGTGAATAACCCAGTTCTTTTGCTTTACGAATTCCACTTACTATAGCTTCACCCTTACCGCTGTTAACTTCATGTCTTATAAAATGGGTATGTTCTCTCTCATCATCTTTAAAAAGACTTTCAATAATATCATCTGAACCATCGTCGACAATTATTAGTTCATATCCATTTTTCACTACATCTAATGCTACATTTTTTATAGTTTTTGGATTATTGTATGTTGGAATAATTACAGCTGTTTGTCTCATATTATCTCACCATTCCACCGCTGACATTTAACACTTCACCAGTAACATATGAAGCTTTATCTGCTAAAAACAAAACACATTCTGCCACATCTTCAGGTTTTCCTATACGTCTTAATGGAATCCCTTTTTTCATCTCTTTTAGGTTTAACTCCTGAGTCATCTCAGATTCTATCAGACCAGGGGCTACTGCATTTACACGTATTTTGTATCTTGCAACTTCAGCACTTAAAGCTTTTGTAAAAGCTATCATGGCACCTTTTGCAGCAGAGTAGTTTGTCTGGCCGGAATTTCCTACAATCCCGGAAACTGAGGCTACATTTACAACTGAGCCTTTTTTATTTGAGATCATGTTTTTAATAAGAGCTTTGGTAACGTAATATGTACCGTTTACAGAGGTGTCTATAACATCACCCCACTCCTCATCACTCATCCAAAAGAAAAGGTTATCTTTAGTGATTCCTGCATTATTTACAAGTACATCTAGCTCTAAATTTTCTAAAGCCGAATAAACTTCATCTTTTTTAGAGATATCAAACTGTATAGTCTCCGAGTTTTCAAGTTCTACATTAAGTTTTTTTGCTTTTTCCTCACCGCTTCTATAGTGAAGATACACAAAATAACCCGCGTTATGAAAAGAGCGTGCACAAGCTTCACCTATTGCTCCGGTTGAACCTGTAATTAAGACTTTGTTCACGCGAATACACCCTCTTGAAGCATCTCATTTACAACTTTAATATCAATATCCATTCTTCTGTCGTTTGTTAATTTCTCAACTCTACCTCTTAAAGAATCATAATTCTTTTGTAAAAATGGTGAACAGTTCTCTCTGCCTCTTAAATCAACAGCCTGAGCCATACCCATAAGTGCAATACTTAACATATTTGCAAGGTTAGGTAACTGTTTAGAAAAATGAAGTGCAGCCGTTGTTCCCATACTTACCTTATCTTGGTTGAAAGATTCTGTAGGACGAGAGTGCAGTGATGCCGGAACTGTGTTCATAATAACATCAGCAGTAAGTGAACTAAGTGTTATCTGCATAGCCTTGAAACCGTGATGAGTTGATTTTGTATTTATCTTTAACGATTCACCAAGACCCTTGTTAAACTTATGGTCAACCAGAAGTCCGAACTCTTTATCAAGCAGGTCTGCCAAATTTCCGACACAGATACGCATAGTATCCATTGCGTGTGCTACATAACCGCCGTAGAAGTTTCCAGATGTATAAATTCTGCCGCCTACATGGTCGATTAACGGGTTATCGTTTACACCGTTTATCTCAGTCTCTATCCATTTTTTTGCAACTTCAAGATTATCGTGGATTACACCTAAAACCTGCGGTGAACATCTGATAGAGTATCTGTCTTGGATATTTTGCTCTTTCTCTAAATGAAAGTTTTCATATCTGCTGAACGCTTCGTGAGTAAGTTTAGAGTCAATACATTTTGCCAAAACATTTGCAGCAGCTTTTCTTTGTCCGTCAAATGGTTTAGAATCGTGAACGAAAGGCTCCAGTGGAGTAATATCACATAAAAGAAGTTCAAAAACAGATGCTACAAAACTCTCAGAAGAATCAAGTAAAACTTCAAACTTCTCTATAGAGTCTATAGCAATTGCACTCATTGCGGCTGTACCGTTCATGATAGCTAACGCTTCTTTTGGTTTGAAACTATAAGGTCTAATATCTAGCTCTTTATAAACATCAACCGTACTTCTTGTCTCACCCTTGTATATAACCTCTCTCTCACCAGCAATAACAGCAGCGATATATGAAAGTGGTGTAAGGTCTCCACTAGCTCCAACCGAACCTTGAGAAGGGATAAGAGGATAGATTTTATTTGTTAAAAGAAGCTCAAACCTTTTAAGTAAGTCATAACTGATTCCACTCTTACCTTTTGAAAGACTTATCATTCTGATAGTAACCATGATACGAGATACATTCGCACTTAAATATTCACCAACACCGCAGCCATGAAAACTGTAAAGATTTCTCTGTAACTCTTCTGCTTCTTCAAATGCAGCATAATTTTGACCAGCTTCACCATATCCAGTTGTTACACCGTAAATAGGACGACCCTTGCTTATATTGTCTATTAAAAACTCATGCCCCGCATTTATAAAATCTATAAACTCTTGTGAATCGTTTAGTTTGATCTCGTCTTCATATATAAAATTTTTGTAACTTATTATTCTGTTATCTACTACCATTATCTATCCTATACTAATTAAATATCATGTTTTTTACAGCCAATTATATCAAATTGGCTCTTATAAATTATTTGAAACTGCCCTATGTATTATGTTTAATGACTTTCCTGATGCAGTTACAAATTTATTATTTTTATCCCATACATATCCGCTCAATACAGATACGATTCTTTTTTTAATATCTTCGTTAATATTTTTAGAGAAAAATATATCTTGAAGTCTTCCGTCATACCAAGCATTTACATAATCTCTAAACACATTGATACCCATCATCATATAATCTTCATACTCAACACCATAATCTACTTCTTCACCTTTCAATTCTCTTGAAGTAAGCTCTGCTGCTTTTGCACCAGATTCTAAAGCTAGTGTAACACCTGAAGAAAAAACTGGGTCTAGGAACTCTGAAGCATTTCCTGTAAGAATATAATTTTTGTCAAAAAGTTTTGTAACTGCTGCAGAGTAACCACTTAATGAACCAACTTCAACCGTTCTCTTTGAGTTTTTATAGCGCTCGGCAGTATGTGGGTAAGTATGTATTATATGCTCCCAAAACTCCTCATCACTCATGTTGTGTGATTGGAAATACTCCTCTGTACAAACAATTCCAACAGAAGTTGTACCATCTGAAAAAGGGATATTCCATATCCATGCATCATTATCTCCTACAACACTGATGATGATATAACCGTTTGTTTCACCATCAGGACGGATATCGTTATCTACCCTTGCAAATGTAGCACGGCGAAGCGCTAATGAAGAATCAGCTTCTAAGTTGAGAAGACGAGGTAAGACTCTACCGTAGCCAGATGCATCTAAAACTTTTTTCGCTTTATATTGCTCAGTAGTTCCATCAGAATTTTTTACAGTTACTATATTTGCATTTTCATCATAATCAGTCACTTCAACTTCATACTCTACATCACAACCTTTAGCCTCGGCATCATCAATAAGAAGTTTATCAAACTGCTCACGTTTAACTTGAAATGAGCTACCCCCTTTTTGTCCTAGGTTTTGAGAGAAATCAAGAGGAAGGTAATCATCTTTTTGAGATTCAAAAGTCGCACCACCTTTAAACTGAAACCCTGCATCCTCTACCGGTTTCAACATATTTGCGTTTTCAAGAAGCTCATTACATCTTGGAAGCAGAGATTCACCAATAACAAATCTTGGAAGCTTCAACTTATCAACTATCTTTACACTAAAACCGTCTTGCACAAGTTTTGCACCTGAAATCGAACCCGCAGGCCCAGCACCTATAATAAATACATCTACCTCTTTCATTTCCCTCTCCATTCACAAATTTTAATCATAGATTATAATCTAAATTCATTTAAATTATCGTAAGGTTTAATACCTTATAAGCGCCTTCATAGCAGTCTATATAAATTAAATCCTCTTTAGTCTCTATCCCTCTATTTACGGCAAAACTTGCCATAGTTTCAAAATATCCACCCTCTTTTTGTGTCTCTAACTCTTCACATCTCATTGATGAAAAAACTTTTGAACTTGACTTCTCAATTAGCTCTTTTATCTCACTCAAAGAGTATATTTTTGTATCAAACTCTACTGACGCAATTGAATCATCTTCACTAAGTGAAAACTTTTGATAATTTACACTGCTTGTTACTTCAGTTGCCTCATCTAAACCAAGGACTCTTTTTATAACCTCATCAGGCTGGGTTGCTAAATCTATTGAACCTAAAATAGCATCCTTGTTAGAGACGTTAAGTGAAGCAAAAATAGATATCAAAGTATTTATATATGTAAAATTATCAGATATCTGAAATGTGTTTTTACCCTTAACACCAAGTGATGACGCTACATAATAGCTTGTAGTATTTCCTAGCATGTTTATAAAATCAAACGGTTTGATAAACTCGTTTAAACGATGTACATAGTTATTTGTCTTTTGAAGGACATCTATATTTCCAACTCCGCTTGTTACATAAAGCTCATCATCTCTGCTAATATCTGTATTCTCTTTTAACTTTTGTGCACCGTAAACGGCCAGATGGATAAAAGTATCTTGACGTCTGGTGTCGAGTTTATACTTCTGCTTCAACTCTTTTTTTACATTAAACTCTTTTATATCGCCCTTATAACTACTGCAAGCTTTTATATATAACTTCATACCAACTCTTTTTGTATAACTACAGAAGTATTATTTCCGCCAAAACCAAAGTAATTCAACATAAATACACCTTTTTCACACTTCTTATGCTCTTGCAAAGGTATATACTCTTTAATAATAGATTCACTATGGTTAATTGTGCCGGGGATAAATCCATCATCGATAGCTGACATAAATATAGCCATCTCCAATACTCCACATGCACCTAAAGTATGGCCTGTATAAGGTTTTAGTGCAGTAAATATTATATCTTTATCAAACACTTTACTTATCGCATTTATCTCGGACATGTCATTTGTAGGTGTACTTGTTGCATGAGCTTTTAGAGCAATGATATCACTTACATCTACATCAGAAAACTTTATGGCGCGATTCATAACCTCTGCATACTCTTCACCGCTAGGGCTAACCGAAGTAATATTCAAAGAGTTACAATTACTATAACCGCCCCTGAGATTCCAAGGAGATTCATCACGACCAACTAAGATAGCAGCTATAGCCTCACCTAAAACAAGTCCATCTCTTGAGAGATCAAAAGGCTTTTGAGACTCTGAAGATAGAAGTTTCATTGAACTAAAACCACTGCTCATCATCTCTGAGAAAACCTCTACCCCTATTACAATTGCATACTCAAACACACCGCTGTTTATAAGGTTTCTAGCTTCTAAAACTGCATTTATACTTGAGGTACAAGCTGTATTTAGAGTCATTGTAAAATCGTTTAACCCAAACTCTTTTGCTATCTCTTTTGCATAAGTGTCTATAGATTTTTTAGCAGAAGCGTAAGGTTTTTTTGTATCTTCGTAAACGCTCGCTTCAACAGAATCTATAATATTCATATCAACAAGTGCTGTACCTAAAACAATGGCTGTTTTTTCTCTTTTTTTCGCATCTAGATTATTGACTATAGGAAGGATAACCTCTCTTATAGCTGACAAGATGCTCTGTTGATTCTCCTGTACCTCATCTTGGAATAAATAGTATGGGATTTTTATCTTGTCATCTAACGTGGGTACCTCTTTTGAAGATATTTTAACTTCAGAATTTTTGATAGCCTCAAGAGTCTCTTTTATATCCCCCTGAGAAGATCTTATAGAGTAGTCTAAAATATTGATACTATGCATTTTGCTCTTTTATATAATCAGCCAAGTCATCTATGGTTGTAACAACCCTTCTAAAGTCTTTAGAATCTCCAAGTCTGATACCAAAGTTGTTTTGAAGTCCCATGGATATCTGAAGAGCATCCAAAGAATCTAACTCCAATCCACTCGCATCTGAAAAAAGTTCAACATCATTTGCCACATCTTCCGGAGTTACTTCTTCCTTTTCACACTCATCAATAATCATCTTTTTTAAATCATATTTTAGTTGTTCTATATCCATTTAAATACCCCTGTTTATTCTTATTTGTAATATTATCATAGATGCCATTAAAGCTACAAAACCAAAAACCAGTAGCATAACAACATCACCTATTATCATCTGTAAATCTGCCGCTTTTAAAAATATATCTAAAAAGCCGTCAAGCCCCCATGACATAGGAGACAACTCTGCCAATCTCTGCATAGAATCAGGCATAACAAACTTTGGAACCATCACACCGCCGATAGCACCAAGAAGTATATTTAATATACCTCCTATAGTTGTAGCCTGCTCACCAGAAGATGCACTTACCGCTATCAGGGATGAAACACCTATAGCAGATATACTAAGAGCTATTGAGAGTGTAATTAACGCTATAACTGAACCATTTATCTCCAAAGCAGGAGTATCAAAAAGCGGAACTAAAAATATACCTACAGCTATCATTATCCAAACTTGAATCTGGTTTATAACTAGGTACGGGATACTTTTAGATACCATCATCGAAGATATTGATATGTTCATAGAGCTTAAGCGTGCTAATGTATTTTGTTTTCTCTCATTTATATATATAGTCGACATAGGTATGATAATAAAAAACATACCAAAAACTATCCAAGCGGGAACACTTTGCTGAGTAGAGTTTGGTATGGCTTTAGAATCGTTATATTTTACTTTATATAGGTTTTCGACAGAGGTATCTATAGATGACAGACTGTCTGAGGCTTTTGATGAAAACTTTTTTATAGATTCTGCCATCGAATCAAATCTTGCATCCAAAAGATGCTTGGAGAGCATCGATTTAAATATCTCTATCTGATCGCTTTTTATAGAATCAACAACCGTTATCCTAACTTTTTTCTTTGTATTTTTTGAATAACGCTTTGGTATAGTCACAATAAATGAAGCACCCTCTTTTTTTGATTGAAGATTTAAAGAGGAATCTTCTTTAACACCTGCAAGTATATCTTTACTCATCTCGGTTTTATCAGAATCTTTAATATACAAAGAGAACTCTATAGTATCTTTTGAAAACTGCTCACGCATAGCCACAGACATTATAAGTATAAATATAGCAGGCATCACAAAAAGAGCAAGAAGCGCATGCTTGTCTCTAATAACCAGTAAAAACTCTTTTTTAATCATGGCACTAAGCATCATCTGCTCCCGTAATATCTAAAAAGTGTTTTTCAAGATTGGTTGAACCGTACCTAATCTGTTTGATATGAATCTCATTTTTATTTAGAGTATCCACTATCTCAAAAAGCTCACTTTCACTTGCCTGTATAGTTGTAGAGTCTGTGAAATTCAAATCGATAGACTTAAGAGTTTCATTATATATAACCTCTATGTTGACCTTATCACTTACCTTATTTGAGAGAAGGTTTTCAAGAGTATCCTGCTCAACAAGCTTACCCTCATTTATAATGGCAACCTCATCACAAATCCTTTCTATCTCCGTCATATAATGACTTGTATATACAACCGTAATTCCTAAGTCTTTATAACTTTTTATAGAATCAAGTATCTCATTTCTGCTTTTTGGATCAACACCGACTGTAGGTTCATCAAAATAGATAACTTTTGGATTATTTAAAAGACCTATAGCGATGTTAAGTCTTCTTTTCTGTCCACCCGAAAGTGTTGAAGCTTTTTGTTCTAAAAGACTTTCTAATGAATTTATCTCTATTGCTCTTTGAATATCTTCATCTTTTGAACCTTGGATTGATGCAAAAAAATCAAGATTCTCTTTTACAGTCAGTTTTTCGTAAAAGGCAAGAGACTGAGGGATTATAGAGCTTATCTTTTTTATATCTTTTAGATGGTGTTTGATATCAAGACCAAAAATCTCTATATCTCCGCTATCTATATCTATAAGACCATTAAGAATTGATAGAAGAGTTGTTTTACCTGCTCCGTTTACCCCAAGCAGACCAAAAACCGAACCCTCTTTTATCTCTAAACTAAGAGAATCTAATGCTTTTTTATCCCCGTAAGATTTAGTTACATTAGATATTTTTATCATCTGTTATCTACCGGTAAACTCTAAAAGTTTTTTATATACTTTTGTTTCTTCATCAGATATGAAACTTAGTTTTTCGGCTATAGATTTATAATCAATCTCATTTTTTGATTTTATAGCTTTTGCAATCATCAGTGCAAAATCTCTAAAGTTGTCACCAACCTCTAAGAACATCTCCGAGGCCTCTTTTAAAGTCTCATCATTGTCAAACATAACACTCGCTTCTTGCAAGAATGAAGCGTACAAATACCTAAAACCGGCTCCGCCTGTACCAATCTCCTCTTGCATTCTTACGATATGTCCAAGGTATAATTTTGCATAACGCTTATCTTTAGAGTTTAATTTCGATATAGACTTAGCCAAGTATTTCATACCCTTTAGACCAGCTATAGGGACAGGCGTTCCAAGCATAGACTTTGCAGTTTTTTTGATACTTTTTTTAACTACAGGTTTTAAATCTATCTCTCTAGGAATATCTGTCGGATAATATAAAAGTCCCTTTGGAGCCATAACACCTTTAACAAACCTGGCCTTAGAGAGTGATGCTTTGTCACACACCACGGCATTTTCAAAAACAGGGTCACTTATGTTGTAGTTGTCTCCCTCTTTTGCATAAACTAAAAGATTATGAGCATTAAAATGAAATCTCATCTCCTCTGGGAAATACGGCAGCCAATAAACAGATGTCTGGGCACCTACGATTTTACCCTCTTTTAAAAGCTCATCAAGTCTTGCTTCACCTTTCTCTTTTTTAGAAAAAGTCTCAAGTTTCATCTTTACTTTTAGGTTTTTCTGAATATTTTTTATAATTGACTTGGGCATACTTCTATACGCTATTAAAGGCATTCCACCCATCTTTATAAACGGAAGATATGCAAATGTTAATGCACTTGATAATCCAAAAACCATAGGCTCACTAATATCTAATCCATAATGTCTTAACATTGAAGACATCACTCCACTCTCACAATGTGCAGAGTGTCTGTGCTCAAAACTATTCACACTCATAATCCAACTCTTCCAATACTTTTAATTGCTCTATAGTTTTACCCATAGCATCAGCATAAACAGCCAATCTTTTATCTGTGATTTTCGCATACTTTTGAGGATTAAAATCTTTTTTTATTGTCCATTTGAAAAAACCTGTAGAATCAGCTAAAACCTGCAGATCCATTCTAACTGCATACATATAATAATAAAGCGGTGATTTAGCACCATTTTTCACTTCACAGTAAGCATCTTTAGCACTATCTTCTAAATCATGAAGCGCCTGCTTCGTAACAGTCTCTTCTGCTTCCCAACCGGATGAACCAACTGTTTTTACTTTACCGTTTTCATCTTTAGCATATATCGCTTTCTTATTATTTGCATATGTAGAGCTGCCATCCTGAGGAACATTTTTAACATCCATACTAAACTGCTTCTAGTAACATAAACGCTGTAGAGAATCTTCCACTCTCCGGGATATAACACAGAAGCTTATCCCCTTTTTGAATTTTACCGGACTTTAACAGCTCTTCTATCATAATATATATAGAAGCTGAACCTGTATTTCCTTTAGATGAAAGGTTTGTAAACCATCTCTCCTGAGGTATATCACAAGAAGCGTTTTTCATCTTCTCATAAACCTCATCCCTAAAATAGTTTGATGAATAGTGAGGCAGGAACCAGTCTATCTCATCGGGGTTAAACATATTTTCCTCAAGCATCATCTCTAATGGTTTTTGTACTGTGTAATCAGTAATATTCTCATTTAATAACTTAACATCTTGTTTAACTGAAAAGATAGATTTATCTAACCACTCTTGCGGCATGTAATTTCTCCATCCTCGAAGAGAGCCATCTTCTTGTTTTTCACATCCTGAGTACATACATGCCTCAAGTTCATTAGCGAAAGAACGTGAAAAGATTTTGTCTATTCTAAGTGATATTTCACCATCATTTGGATTAGAGCTAAGAACGACTGCACCAGCTCCATCGCTAAGCATCCATCTTAAGAAATCTTTCTCAAATGCTATCTCGCCATTAGTCTCCAGCTCATCAACTCTTGCTTCAATCTCTGGTTCAAAATTTTCGGCTCTCATTACAGCAGAAGCATTTTCGCTTCCTGTTGAAATTGCCACTTCTGAATCTCCGGACTTTATAGAGTTATATGCATATTTTAAAGATGTAATTCCACTAAGGCATATTCCAGCAGTTGATATAACTTCTAGGGGCTTCATCCCAACTTCACCGTGAACCATAAGTGCATGATTTGGCATAAGCTGATCCGCCACTGTAGTTCCACAGGCCAACACTTCTACACTATCTAAATCAAAGCCATTTTTTTGTAATTTTCTTATGGCATTTGCTGTAAGTTCAGTATTTGTATGTGTAGCTTTTCTTGTTTTTGGGTCTATTGCATAATATCTTGTCTTAATTTTGTTTGATCTTAGGATAAGTCTTTTGGCACGAGATGGTCTATCTCCAACTTGTCCTAATACTTTTTCGATATTTTCATTATCAACAGCTTCATTTGGTAGAAAGACAGCTATCTTGTTTATATATACCTCTCTTGACAAACTATCTCCTATCTACCGCTTGGGAGTTCATAAAAATCTTCCATTGCTTTTATTTTTTCTTTTTGAAATATACTTAAAAACTTTCTAGCTAATATATTTAAAGGGATGACTGTAAAAATGAGTAAAAGTAAAAACATTACATATATTGTAATAACAACTTTTCTACCAAAACTATACTTTTTACCTGCAAGTTTAATTAACTTAC
>JBDLHW010000010.1:0-20562 GCA_039715155.1 Campylobacterota bacterium
TTCATAATAGTGGGTTGTTTGATCTTTGATAAACAGAACTGGACTGTTAATATAAGAAGCAAGATGTAAATCGTGTGTAATTAGAATGATTTGATGATACTCTTTTAGTCCTTTAATATGTTCTGCGATTATTTTAGAGTTATGTGGGTCAAGGTTTGCAGTTGGCTCATCAAAGATAATTATTTTACTCTGTTGAGCCAATGCTTGAGCTATTAATGCAAGTTGTTGCTCCCCTGAGCTTAGTGAGCTGATTGCATTATCTTTTAAGTGAGATATTTTTAAAAACTCTAAAGTCTGTTGAGTGATATTTTTGTCCCTCTCAGAGTACTCAAAGAAGCTTTTTTTGTATGGATATCGTCCAAGAAGAACAAACTCTTCAACACTTATGAAAGAGTCATAAATCTCAAGCTTTGCGGGTATATAAGAGAGAGTTTTTGCTTTTTCTTTTAGGGAGAGTTCTTTGGTGTTTGTATTGTTGATAATTATCTCACCACTAAAATCAATTAGAGAACAGATAGACTTTGCTAAAGTACTTTTTCCACTTCCGTTTGCTCCAAGAACAGTTAAGTGATTTTCTATTTTTAGAGATACATCTTTCAATACAGTTCTCTTATCAAAGGCACACTTTAAGTCTTTTAATTCAATCATTCATCTCTCCGCATAGTCGAGAGATAGTAAGAGCTACTCTATGTGAAGGGATATGAAGATAACTCTCATCAACTATAGATATTCTTCCGTTTTTGGCTGCGTTTGTCGGAAGAGAGTACCAGTTTTTTAGAGCCCGCTTAACATCTGCGTCTGCTTCAGTTGCAAGCGAGTGTAAAATTATGATTTGATCCGGATTTACTGCTATTATATTTTCATAGCTCAGTACTGGCTGTGCAGTTGAGGCAGATATGTAGGCATTTGTATTTCCGCAGACTTTAATAATATCTTCGAAAAATATACCGCGTCCAGCCACGTAAGTTGCATTTCGTAAATCCTCACGTAGACCATAAACTATCATCACGCTGTGTGGAGTTTCAGTTTTAGGTGCGTTTTTTATGGCGTTTATTATATTTTGAGTTAATTGTTTCGCCTGAGTTGTTACGTTTAACTCATCTGCTAAAATAGTTATTGATTTTTGAATATTTGAGAGAGTCTTGAGGTTTAACTGTAGAGTTTTGATGTTGAATTCTTTTAAATTTTCTAAAGTGCTTTGATTGAAATTTTGTCCTACAACCAGAGTAGGAGAGTGTGAGAGTATTTTTTCTAAATGCGGATTCTCATAGCCGCCGATTATTGGAAGTTTCTGCGCCTCTTTAGGGTGGAGTGAGTAACTGCTGGATGCCACCATTTCACTACCTTTTCCAAGAGCATAAATTATCTCAGTAATAGAAGGACTAAGAGAGATTATCCTCTCATTAGCCGATAGGTTGAGTACAAAAAGAAGAGTTGAGAAAAAAGTTTTTATACTCATGTTAACCTCGTTAAAATTTGGCGTTTAAACCTAAGTATCCACTAAGTGGAGCAGTTGCATATCCATCTACTGTTTGATAATATTTGTCAAAAAGATTATCAACTTTTGTATATAGTGAAAGATTTTTATTTATATCGTAATTTGCTACAAAGTCAACAACTATATATCTTCCAGTCTGCTCACCGCCTTTATCAGCACCATCATATCTCTCACCGATGTATTCACCAAAGATACCAAGGTGTAAATCATCAAGCGGATAGTAATCTAAAGCTAGTTTTGCAGTCTCTTTAGCTCTTCTTGCTAAATCTTTTCCACCTTTGTCTTTTGCACTAAGTATACTGTAGTTTAGTGATAATGAAATAGTGTCTGTAATGTTTTGACTATACTCAAACTCATAACCTTTAAATATGCTTTTACCATCAAGATTTTTATAATAGTCATCTGACCAATCTAGTGGAGTGTTCGGATCATACCACTCTATTAAATCAGTAATTTCATTATAAAAATAGGTAGCTTTAATATTTTTGTAGCCTATTGAGATATCTGAACTTATTGTATCTTCAGGATTCAGCTCATTGTTAACAGCTCCCCAAGGATTTAACTCTTGCACTATACTTGGAACATTGTATCCAAGGCCAATATTTGAAGTGATGAAAATATTCTCATTAAAATTATATTTTACACCAAGTTTTCCAGTTACCTTACTGTCAAAGTTGTCATAGTCATCATATCGAATACTTTCAGTTAGGATAATTGGACCAAAATTGTTTGAGTTAGTTAGATAGATATAGTTGTCTTTATTCTTCTTTTCGTTATTAGAATTATCAGCCATTACATAATCAACATTATCACTACTGCTACCCAAACCAAAAGTGACAAAGTCTTTTTCATAATAGGCCATATTGTCAATTAACTCTATATTTGTATGCTTCCCATTAAAATTCTTCACACCCCAAGTTGTACCAATCTCATCTCTTGAGAAGTTACTCAGTTCTGCCTTGAGTGTAAAGCTGTGATTGTCATATGTTTGAAGATATGCTAGTTTATAGAGTCTATCTGAAACATCACTTTTCATCGTATCATCATCTGGACCAGATCTGTCATACTCTTTTAAAGCATCTATATCTGTAATATTAAGACCGATTTTTGCATCATCATTGATATTATAATTTGCTTGTAAATTAACAGTTAAATTAGAGTAAGCGTCATCTTCGTATTGCTCTATATCTTCATCTCTTGGAGCTTGAACTGTAAAACCATCACTCGTGATTTCATTTACACTAAGCTTTACATCAAAGTCAGAAGTTTTGTGAGAAACAGTAGCGCCCACTTTTCTTGTATGAAAGCTTCCACCTTCAAGATTAGCGTTTACATGAGTTCCCTCTTTAGCTTTTTTAGTAATGATGTTTATAACTCCGGTACTGGCATCAGCACCCCAAATTCCACTTTGTGCACCTTTGATAACTTCTATACGTTCAATATCTTGAATCATTAAGTGTTGAATGCTTGCACCACTTGTACTTGATGGGTCTTGATAGCTAACACCATCTACAAGAACTAGAGTTCTATTATTTCCGGCACCTCTAAGATTTAGGGAAGTTGTACTTCCTAAACCTCCATTACTAGTATAGTTGATACCGGCTACACTATTTAAAGCTTCAGTTACAGTTGTGTAGTGTTTTTCTTCTATCTCTCCACTTGTAATTACATTTACATTTGATGTAACATCTTTTAGTGATTGTTTACTTTTTGTAGCACTCACAACAGTGATTTGCTCGAGCAGTACTTCTGCTGCGTTTAATTGGCTCAAAAGAGCGACTGATATTAGTGATAATTTTACTGTTTTTGACATAGGTGTCCTTAATCTTTTTGTTAAATTTGTTTATATGGTTTTAAAGATTAAGAAGCAGGAGGAGAGTTGATTTTTAGCCTAAGAGGTTTTCCATCGAGAGTGCATACTGAAATACTTAGAGCTGATATCTTTTTTTGAGACATATAGGCTTGTATCGCTGCTAGTGAGAAGTAGTTTTTACCAAAACCGCGAGGTTGTCTCAAAGTATGCCCTTTTATTTTTTGCAATTATACTGTAACTGTTTTAAGCAGAGGTTATGGCTTGTGTATACTAATATTAGATTTAGTCGGATTTAGATACTATTTGCCACTAAAGGGATTGTATGGCTAAGAGATTTGATTTTATCAATGCTAGTGAAACCTATTCAAATCGTATAGAGCATGAGCTAAAAAAAGATGGCTATAACTATCTCTACCTATTGGATGTCTCGAATTTTTCTGCTATTAATAAAGTCTTTGGCAAGTTTGTGTCAAATAAGATTTTATTAGAAATCGAATCTATGTTAGAGATAAATATCAGTAACAACTCAAAGCTTTTTAAAGTTGAATCGGATAGGTTTATAATACTCTCAAATGAAAAATCAAAAGAGAACATTAAAGGGTACTGTGAACAGATAATCTCTTTTTTTGATGTAACAAAAGTATCTTTAGATGAAATTGAGCTTGATGTTACGTTCAACATTGGTGTATCAAGAATCATAAATAATATCTCAGATACAATTGTAAATAGCGAGTATGCACTAGATAAATCTAAAAAACTTGGCAGCAGAAATTATGAGATATATGATAAACTGAATCTTGAGTATTTGGATGAGAAGTATGCCATTTCATGGTTGGAAAAAACCAAAAAAATAATTTTAAATGATCAGATAGAACCATACTTTCAAGCGATACAAGAGGTCTCAAGCGGTAAAATTACAAAGTATGAAGTTTTAGCAAGAGGTGTTGTTGATGGTGAGGTAATACCACCACAATATTTTCTTCAATCAGCCTCAAGACTCGGTATTCTTACTTCAGTCACAAAAACAATAATCAAAAAAAGCTTTAAATATTTTGGAAATAGAGAGAGCTCATTTTCTATTAACTTGACAGAGAGGGATCTATTGGAGGGTTATCTTACTGAGTTTTTAAAAGATAAATTAGCACTCTACTCAATTGAAGCATCAAGAGTTACTTTTGAGATCGTGGAAGGTGTTGTTGTTGACCAAAATTTAAACTCTATTTCTGAGCAGATAAAAGAGTTAAAAGAGATGGGCTTTAAGATAGCAATAGATGATTTTGGTATAGAAAATTCAAATTTTAACCGTCTGTTGGAGATGGATGTTGACATCATTAAAGTTGACGGGGCATTTGTAAGGGAGCTTAAAGAGAATGAGAAACTTGCACTTATAGTTAAAACTATTATAAACTTGGCCAAATCCTTAGATATAGAAACAGTAGCTGAGTTTGTAAAAGATGAGTACACCTATGAAACGCTTAAAGAGCTTGGAATTGATTATGCACAAGGTCACTTTATCGGTAAAGCGGAACCTACAACTTAAAGCTACTCTAGATTACTTATGTGTGATACAATCTCTTTATGAAACTATCACATCTCAAACAGATAACAGACTATTTAAAAAATTTTACAAAAATATCAGCTATTCATAGAGTGAGTGATACAACTCTAAAGATCGTGTTTGATAAAAATGACAAGGTGAATCGCAAAGCGAGAGAGGGTAGCCTGGGCTATGATATCTACTTTAATATGCAGCGCTCAAACTCCAGTATGTTTAAGTGTAAAGCATATCCGCGCTCAAAGGTCTACAATGCTCCTTTTGATGTTATCATTGCAAAACGTTTTAACCGCTCAAATATTTTAGATGTAGAGCTTCTCAATGATGATAAGATTGTCCGTTTTAAGACCTCAATAGCTTCTGCATATAAAGAGGAGATAACTTACCTGCAAATAGAATTTACCGGTAAATATACAAATGTGATTATTTTAGATGAGCGAAATATTGTTTTAGAAGCTCTTCGTCACGTTGATCTGTTTTCATCATTTCGTGAAGTGAGAGTGGGACAGAAACTTTTAGATGTTCCGCAAGCTCCTTTTGTTGCAAAAGAGTATCCCTTAGATAATGTAGAAGAATTTCTTTTTAGCGTTTATGAAAGAGAGCAGAGCAGTAGACTCGATTCACTCAAAACTCAGAAAACATCACTGTTAAATAAGAAGCTAAAAAAACTTCAAAAACTTTACAGTGCTTTGGATGATGAGAGTACTCTGGAGAAAGAAGCAAACGAAAGTGAACATTATGGCAACCTGGTTCTCTCAAATGTTCATAATATTAAACCATATGCTACAAATCTGGAGTTGGACGATTATGATGGAAGCAAAATCAATATAGATCTTCCAAAAACATACCCCACTGCATTTATGATTTCAGACATGTTTTTTACCAAGAGTAAAAAGGCAAAGCAGAGAGCGAAACACCTTCATATAGAAGAGGAGTCACTTAGTTCCAAGATAGAGCATATAAAACTCTTTATCCACACAGTGCAGACTGCTAAAGATACCGCGAAGATAGAGCTTCTTTTTCCTAAGCAGGTACAAAATAAGAAAGTAAAAGTGAATGACTCCATAGAGATATTTTGGATAGAGGGTTATAAGGTTCAGCTTGGAAAAAATGAAAAAGGCAATGTAGAAGTCCTTCAAAATGCAAGAGCAAAAGATATTTGGCTGCACCTGAAAGATCAGCCATCAACTCACGTTATCATCACAACTGATAAACAAAATCTTCCAATGCACATCATTGAGAGTGCTGCAAGACTCTGTGTTGATTTTACTACGCCTCAAAAAGATAAGTTTTTGGTCGATTATACTCCACGAAGAGAAGTAACTATTCAAAGTGGTGCGAATGTACTTTACAATAAGTACAAGACCATAGAGGTAGATACTCGTTAATAGTCTTTTTTTAAAAGAAGTGAATTCTTTTAAAATGCATCTCACTAAGGCTTCACCTAACGGTGAGAGTAATTAAAAGTAAGGAGTCTACAGTGGCAATTGGTCCAATTGGAAATGCTATTTTTGTTAACCAGATGACAGCAAACGCTGCTGCTGTGCAAAATGCTCACAATAACCGTGTTGATTTTCAAAATATGGTTGCCCAAGCAGCAGCAAATGAAAAAGAAGAGAAAGTCTTAGAAGTTCGCCCCACAGAAGAGAATCAAGAGGTAGACCCGGACCGTGAACATCAGCGTAATGAGGCTGATCAAGAGAATCAAAGAAACGAAAAAAGAGAAGTTGATGAGAGTGAAGAGGATATGCAGGGTATGTATAAACTAGATATTAAAGTGTGATAGGGTATAATCAACTTTTAATTAATACCTAGGAATTTTTATGAGTATGTTTGAAAATAATAGAGAGAGAATAGTAACAGGTTTAGCACTTTTAGCTGGTGTTCTTATCATAGGTCTTATAGATAATTTTTTCCTAATGTGGCTGGTTTTTGGTGGAGTCTATCTTTTAGCATTTAAAGAGGCTGTACTGCTTTTTCAAGTTGAAAAAGATAACCTTTTACCATATGCTGTGGGTATCTGGCTTTTAGCTGGAATCTATCCTTACGGTGATGACCTTTTTGTTTTAGCCGGTGTTGCTTATGCGAGTGCAGTTGCATATAATAGAGAGATTGGTTGGAATGATTTTTTACCATTTCTCTATCCAACAGCTGGAACACTCTTTATGTTTACGATGTACCAGGAGTACGGTGTAATCTCTCTTCTTTGGTTGATTGTTGTTGTTGCTTTAACTGATGTTGGGGCATATGCCGTAGGTAAAAGTATAGGTAAAACTCCATTTTGTGAAACAAGTCCAAATAAGACTATGGAAGGTGTTGTTGGCGGAGTTACTGTTGCAACATTTGGTGGTATGTTTTTTGGTCTTCCTATTGTTGATTTAGGTATCGCGTTTATCATCTCTTTTATGGTTGCTGTTAGTTCTATTTTTGGTGACCTGTTTGAGAGCTCACTGAAGCGTGCTGCAGGTGTGAAGGATAGTGGAGATATACTTCCAGGTCATGGTGGAATCCTTGATAGAATAGATGGATATCTATTTGGAGGAATAGTAATGCTTGTTCTTTTAAGAGGATTGGTTTAACCTTTGATACTTTTAGGTTCTACCGGCTCTATAGGGGTCAATACACTTATCGTAGCTAAAAAATTTGGTATCGGTGTTGAGGTTTTAGTCTGCGGAAACAACATTGCACTTCTCAATGAACAGATAAAAGAGCACAATCCAAAAACCGTAGTAGTAGCAAATACTGAAGATATTTCAAAAGTAAATCATAATCAAGTTTACTCAGGTCAAGAGGCGATTTTAAAAGTCATTGAGGACTCTTCAAGCGAGTTGGTTGTTAACGCTCTTGTAGGTTTCTTAGGACTTCGCCCAACTCTCAAAGCGATAGAGTGTGATAAAAAAGTAGCTCTGGCAAACAAAGAATCACTGGTCGCTTGTGGAGCTTTTATAGACAGTTCTAAAATCCAACCTATTGATAGCGAACACTTTGGACTTTGGTATCTAATGCAAGATAGACCAGTCTCAAAGATGATTATTACAGCAAGTGGCGGTGCATTTCGTGACTGGGATATCTCGCGAATTCAAAATGCTACTCTGGCAGATACTCAAAAACACCCAAACTGGTCAATGGGACAGAAGATTACTATAGACTCTGCGACTATGGTCAACAAGATGTTTGAACTTTTGGAGGCTAGATGGCTTTTTGGTGAGGGTGAGTATGATGCCATAATTGAAACACAGTCACTTATCCACGCGCTTATAGATTTCAGAGATGGCTCTACTACAGCGCACTTTGCCCATGCAAATATGCAGCTCCCTATCTCTTACGCCATAGATAGAAAGATGGATGAAAATATCTTAGAACATGTCGATTTACTAAAGGTTGGCAGCTTGGAGTTTCGTGAAATAACAGAGGACAGATACCCGGTCTGGCAGATAAAAGAGGAGCTTCTTAAAAACCCGATTCGAGGGGTTGTCGTAAATGCAGCAAATGAAGCTGCGATTGAGAAGTTTATAAATCAAGAGATAGGTTTTATGGATATACCAAGAACTATTTTAAGTGCCTATAATAAGTTTACTCAAGTCCCAAAAAATATTGATGATATTTTTGCGCTTGATATAGAGGTAAGAGATTTTTTGGGAAGAAGTAGAGATGCTAAATAAATTTTCAGATAAACTTTCAACATGCTCTCCTCTTTTAATCATCACAGTTATGACAACAGTTATTGTAATTAGCTCTATCCCACTGGTTTATCTCTTGACTATACTCTTTGGGGGTGAATACTCTACACAGATGTTTATAATGTCTGTTGTTGCCCCGGTTTTAATGGCACCACCAACATTGGCAGTTATGATTAAGATGTCAAAGCACTTGAAGCATTTTAAAGAGCAGCTAGATATTGATAATAGCTATGGAGGTGTTGAACTATCTTCGTCTATTTCTCAGGTAATTTTGAATCTTTTAAGTAATGCTAAAGATACTTTTGAAGAGGATAGTAAGCGTAAAGAGATTAAGCTGCAGTTAACAACTAATGAGTATGGCTTAGAGATAGAGTGTTGTGATAATGGAGTGGGAATAGAAGAGGAGATTAAAGATAAAATATTCAATCCCTATTTTAGTACCAAGGGGAAAGCTCAAGGAACAGGTATAGGGCTTTATATGTCAAAAGAGATTGTTCAAAAGATTTTTAATGGAAAAATTGATGTAAGCTCAAGAGAGTATTCAAGAAGCAGTAGATTTCCACTTGATAACAGTGGAAAAACCTGTTTTTATATTGCAATACCCTATTCAGAAAACTGTTTATTAAAAGAGGATTATGAATGATACTGAGTATAGAGAGTTCTTGTGATGATTCTGCTATAGCAATTACAGAAATAGGTACAAATAAGTTACTGTTTCATAAAAAAATATCTCAAGAGTTGGAACACTCTGTTTATGGTGGTGTTGTCCCGGAGCTTGCTGCTCGTCTTCACGCTGAAGCTCTGCCAAAAATCCTTGGGCAGTGTGAACCCTACTTTAAAGATTTAAAAGCAGTGGCTGTCACTTCAACTCCAGGTCTAGCTGTTACCCTTGTAGAGGGTGTAACCATGGCTAAGGCCATCTCTGTTGCACTCGACGTTCCTATAATAAGTGTAAATCATCTGGTTGGACATATATACTCTCTTTTTATAGAGAAAGAGACAACTTTTCCTATGACTGTACTTTTAGTCTCGGGTGGACATACTCAAGTAATGGAAGTAAAGAGTCTACGTGAGATAAAAACAGTAGCTAAGAGTATGGATGATAGTTTTGGTGAGAGCTTTGATAAGGTCGCTAAGATGATGGGCTTAGGTTATCCTGGCGGCCCACTCATTCAAGAGTTGGCAAAAGATGGTGACAGAAAAAAGTATAACTTTACCATTCCTCTCTCTCAATCTCCCCTTATCGCCTTTAGTTACTCAGGACTTAAAAATGCAGTAAGGCTTGCAGTTGAAAAAGCTGATGGAGATAAAACGCAGTATAAGGATATCGCAGCTTCATTTGAACATATTGCAACTGCACACTTGACTCAAAAACTAAAGAAGTACTTTAAAAAGGTAAAACCGAAGAGTTTTGCCATAGTTGGAGGGGCAAGCGCAAACCTTTATCTGCGTTCCCAAATAGAAGAACTTTTAAAACCGCATGGGGCATCTTTACACTTAAGTGAGCTTAAATACTGCTCTGATAATGCAGCAATGATAGGTAGAGTTGCCATAGAAATGTACAAAGAGGGGATGTTTAGCTCAGTAGAAGAGATAGATATCTCTCCAAGAAGCATCCTTTAATATATACACTAAATGAGCAAAAGCCCATTTAGCTACGCTAGCCGCTTTGGCACTTAAGGCTTAAAAGCCAATGCAAAAAATCACTAAATGATTTTTGTGAAAGCTTGCCTCATAAGAGGCAGATAACCTTAAAGAAAACTTAGCCTTATACACTCTTTTTTTAAATAAGACAAATATTATCCGATTTAAACTAAAATTCCCTCAATAATTTGAAAGGTATATATTTTTCAAAAAGAATTAATGATATAAAGGAGCTAAAATGGCAACTACAAAGTTTAAAGGTACAGACGTAGAACTGTTAGGAAATGAAGTAAATGTAGGTGATAAAGCACCAGCAGTTACTGTTGTAAATTCAGATGGTCTAGGTGACGTTGTTGTTGGTGGAGCTAGTGGTAAGAAACAACTTATCATAGTTGTCCCTTCATTAGATACAGGTGTGTGTGCAACTGAGACTCGTAGTTTCAATGCAAGAGCTACATCGATTGATAATGTAGACGTAACTATCGTTTCTCTTGACCTCCCTTTTGCTTCTAGCCGTTTTTGCTCAGCTGAGGGTATTAACAATTTAGTTGTTGCATCTGACTTTAGAAATAAAGATTTTGCTAACACTTATGGTGTACTACTTGGTGGTTCTGTTCTTGCAGGTGTTACTTGTAGAGCAGTCTTCGCCGTAAACGAAGAGGGTGTTGTAACTTATAAAGAGATCGTTCCGGAGATCACTGAAGAGCCCAACTATGAGGCTGCAATTGCTGCAGTAAGCTAAGCGACTAAATCGTTTAGAACATTTTATAAAGCCTAAAATAAATAAAGTTTCAAAGATAGACTGCTACCTCTCCTTAGCAGTCTAAATAAAAGTTAAGGTGTCAACTTAACTTGCCGCAATTAGTGGCAAAAAGTAAAATGATTTTTATTTCATTTTATTTCTCCTTCTTAAAATATCCAGGGTGATGACTCTGGATAGTTTAAAATTTCAACTATTTTATCACAAAACTGACTCATTTTTTAAGAAATAACCTATTTTACTCTGATATAATTATGCATATTTCAAAATGAGGGTTTATATATGAAAAAGATTTTAACGACTTTAGCAGTAGGTGCTATGCTGGCTACAGCTGCCAGTGCAGATTTAAGCAGAGTAGAGATGGGTGTTGGTGCTTGGAATCAGACACCAAGTGGTGAAACATCTTATGTGGATGCAGGTGATTCTTTCGCAGATGTATCAAAAGAAGAAAAGCAGACTGAAGGATATCTGTGGATGCTTATAAAACATCCTATTCCTATAGTTCCAAATATAAGACTAGAGTATGTGAGTGCTGTCAATGAGGGTGAATATATTGTAGAAACGGGTACTCCTATTGGAACTATCGCTACTGGTTCTTTATCAAAACTTGAAATGACACAAATTGATATTATTCCTTACTACAATATTTTAGATAATACAGGATGGATGACGGTTGATTTGGGTGTAGATTTTAAGGTTATTGATATAGAATATAGTGCAAATGGGGTTGATATTTTAGAAGAACTTAATGTAGATATTGCGTCAATTGTTGTACCACTTGGTTATCTAAGAGCAAGAGTGGAAATTCCTGGAACTAACCTAGGACTAGAGGCTGATGTTAAATACGTGTCTTATGATTCTGATACGATATCAGATATAAGAGTTAAAGCTGATTATACATTAGACTTCATTCCTATTGTGCAACCAGCAATAGAAATAGGTTATAGAGTGCAAACATTTGATATAGAAGATAGTGGTTTAAAAATGGATACAGAGTATAAAGGTGTTTACGCAGGTTTAATGGTACGCTTCTAGGCTTTACTTTTTACGTATGAGTGGCGATGAGTCACTCATATATCTTTCATCTAAAACATTAATTTCACACTCAAGCCAAATATCAAACTCTTCAAAAACTCTTTTTTGAGCCTCTTGTATTAAAAAGATTGCATCATCAAAACTGCCATTACCGTGATTTACTAAAAAGTTTGCATGTTCAGAGCTAAACTCCATATCACCGACTCTTTTTCCCTTTAGTCCCACAGTCTCTATAAGTCGTCCTGCATAATCACCCTCAGGATTTTTAAAACAGCTTCCGGCACTCGCTGTACGAGGTTGGTTTGAGCGCATCTTTTTAAACATCTCTACCTTTGTTGTATCAAAGCCATGTGAGAGCTCAAAGACAGCTTCTAAGATTGGTTCATTGATATCTGTAAAACGGTAACCGAAATTTATCTCATCTTTCTGCTTCAGACCTGAACAAGTAGTGATATTTAGGAGATTATTGAAGATTTCGTACTCTTTGAGACCTGCATTCATATAGACAAGTCCACCAAGTTTACCGGGCAGGTGTGATACAAACTCAAAATTGGCAATGTTGTTTTTCTTACAAAATGAGGCAATTTTTCCAGATGGAGTTGCCCCACCTATTTTTAAAACACCCTCTTCAATCTTTATATAGTCATATTTTTTGCTAAGAAGCATAAGAGCTGGAGGCTTGGTTCCGATGAGAACATTATTGCATGAACCTATGAGGTAATAATCCTCTATAGATGAGTCACACTCTTCCAGTAGTGCCACATTTAGAGTAGTACCAATCTTTATGGATGAGTATTTTGAAAAGTTTATCTCTTTATAGTTCATTATTCTATAAATTCTGGAATCATATTGAAAATATTTGTAGAGAAGTCGGTCATGGAATTGAGCATCCAAGGCATAGTAAGAACTATGACGATAACAACACCAAGAATTTTAGGGATAAAAGAGAGGGTCATCTCATTGATTTGGGTGGTCGCTTGAAAGATAGAGACTGCCAAACCTAAAAACATACCGGTGAGCAGACCAGGGAGCGCAAGAAGAAGAGCCATCTTAAATGTTTCAACGCCGAGTGCTATTAGTTTTGCTTCCATTGTTTTTATGAATTCCTAAGTTCTGTATACTCAGTTGGTATCAGATAATCTTTTATATCTACAAGTGTATCATAAAAGCCATGCTTATAGCCAATCTCAAAGAGCTTGTTTATAGCTTCATACTGAAGTTCACTCAGAGTGATAGACTCGTCGTTCGCATATAGTTCCAAGTATTTATCAAGAGTCTCAGCGTCGATTCTTACTAAGTCACGCTCGATTAACATCTTTGAGAGTCTATCTTTATGATCACGTGCTACTTGAACAGCTTTTGTGAGAGTCGTTTCATAATCTATAGCTTTGTTTAGTGGAAGAGAGCGACGAATTGCCATCCCGCCAAGAGGAAGAGGAAGCTCATCTCCTGCTAACTCTTGCCAGATGTCCCACATCTCACGTTCAACTTCAAGCTCATCTGCATAAGTGAGAATTGATTCGTGAATAAGTACACCTGCATCAACAACACCATCTAAAACAGCCTGCTCAATCTCTAAAAAGTTCATATATGTGACACGTGCATCAGGGTAAGCGATACGAAAGAGCATCGCGTTTGTAGTGTGCTCACCACTTAGTGCTACTTTAAAGTTACGCTTGAGTTTAACACCCTTTTTCTTGATGACTTTAGGACCATAACCCTCTCCAAAACTTACAGCTGTACGAAGCGGTGCATACTCCTCTTTTATATGAGGATAGAGTGCAAAACTAATTGCTATAATGTCATAAACACCGTTAAGTGCGTCTTCGTTAAGTGTTTGAATATCTTTTGCAATATTGTCAAAAAGTGTATCTTTCATATCTACCCAGCCAAATTTAATGGCATAGTACATAAAGATATCGTCGGCGTCTGGTGAGTGTGCAATTAGTGTTTTTTTCATAAAGAGGATTTTAGCAAAAAAGGGATAAAATCCATCTATAAAATAAAAGATTTATAAATAATATGACAAAATGACATACTTTTTATATCCTTGATAAAATTTACATAGAATATGTTCAGAATTTAAAATAAGTGAGCCAAAGATGGACGCAAATAAACAAAAATCATTAGACTTAGCGATGAAGCAGATTGATAAAGCATTCGGTAAAGGTGCTTTAATGAGACTTGGTGACAAAAACATCGAACCAATCAAAGCAATCAGTACAGGTTCTATTGGACTTGATTTAGCTCTTGGAATAGGTGGAGTTCCACAGGGAAGGGTTGTTGAGATTTATGGACCTGAGAGTTCTGGTAAGACAACCTTAGCACTTCAGATAACTGCAGAGTGTCAAAAAGATGGAGGTGTTTGTGCATTTATAGATGCTGAACACGCTCTTGATGTTGTATATGCTAAAAATCTTGGTGTAGATGTTGAAAATCTTTTAGTATCTCAGCCGGATTATGGTGAACAGGCTCTTGATATAGTTGAGACTATTGCTAGAAGCGGAGCGGTTGATTTAATCGTTGTCGATTCTGTTGCAGCACTTACTCCAAAGGTTGAGTTAGAGGGCGAGATGACAGACCAGCAGGTTGGTGTTCAAGCACGTTTAATGTCTAAAGCACTTAGAAAACTTACAGGTGTTCTTTCTAAAATGAACTGTACAGTTATTTTCATTAATCAGATTCGTATGAAAATCGGTATGATGGGTTACGGTTCCCCTGAGACTACAACGGGTGGAAATGCACTGAAGTTTTACTCTTCTGTTCGTATAGATGTAAGAAGAATCGCTTCACTAAAACAGGGTGAGAGTCAGATTGGTAACCGAGTGAAAGCTAAAGTTATTAAAAATAAAGTTGCTCCTCCATTTCGTCAAGCAGAATTTGACATCATGTTTGGTGAGGGAATCTCTAAAGAGGGTGAGCTAGTTGATTATGGTGTAAAGCTTGATGTGATTGATAAAAGTGGTGCTTGGTTCTCTTATGAAGAGACTAAACTTGGTCAAGGACGTGAGAATGTTAAAGCTAAATTCAAAGAAGAACCTGAGTTGGCTACAGAGATAGAAGAGAAGATAAAAGTCGCGATGGGAATTAGTAATGTAATGGTTATGGATTCTACAGAGATAGATGATAGCGACGCATAATATATTATTTAGTAACATTTAGCTACAATTTCGCTAATAATTTTGTAAAAATAAAGGCAAATACATGTTTATAGATAGCGTAAGTGCAATTGAAGTAATGGATTCTCGTGGAAACCCTACGGTTAAAGCGACAGTAGAGTTAAGTGACGGAACAGTTGAGAGTGCAATCGTACCTTCAGGTGCAAGTACTGGTAAACGTGAGGCACTAGAGCTTCGTGATGGTGATGAGCGTTACATGGGCAAGGGTGTTTTAAAAGCAGTTTCTCATGTTAACAATGAAATCAACGACACTTTAGTTGGTCTTTCACCTTTTAACCAAGCTACTGTTGATGCTACTATGAAAGAGCTTGATGGCACTGACAACTATGGGAACTTAGGTGCAAATGCAGTACTTGGTGTTTCTATGGCTGTTGCTCGTGCTGCTGCTGCATCTCTTGAGATGCCACTTTATCGCTACCTTGGCGGTGCAAATGCTATGACTATTCCTACTCCAATGTTAAACATTATCAATGGTGGTTCTCATGCTGATAACTCAGTTGATTTTCAAGAGTATATGATTGTTCCAGTTGGATTTGAAGATTTTGCAGAGGGGCTTCGTGCATCTGCTGAAGTTTATCACAACCTAAAAGCTATTTTAAAAGCTAAAAAACATAATACTGCACTTGGTGACGAGGGTGGTTTTGCACCGGATTTATCTTCAAATGAAGAGCCTATTCAAGTAATCATGGAAGCGATTGAAAAAGCTGGATATAAACCAGGTGAGCAGATTGGTATCGCTTTAGACGTAGCTGCTTCCGAAATTCTTGCTGAAGGTGGCGGTTATAACTTAGCGTCTGAGAACCGTACAGTTACTTCTGCTGAACTAGTAGATTATTATGTTGATTTATGCGCTAAATACCCTATCGTTTCTATTGAAGATGGTCTTAATGAAGATGACTGGGATGGATTCAAACTGATGACTGAGAAACTTGGTGATAGAGTTCAGATTGTTGGAGATGACCTTTTTGTTACAAATGCTAACATTTTAGCAAGAGGTATCAACGAAGGTATCGCTAACTCTATTCTGATCAAACCAAACCAAATCGGTTCAGTTTCAGAGACTATGTTAACTGTTCGTCTTGCTCAAAGAAATGGTTACACGTGTGTTATGAGTCACCGTTCAGGTGAGAGCGAAGATGCATTTATCGCTGATTTCGCTGTAGCACTTAACTGTGGTCAGATTAAAACTGGTTCAACTGCACGTGGTGAGAGAACTGCTAAATATAACCGCCTTTTAGAGATTGAGAATGAAGTTGTATATGGCGAGTATCTAGGTTCTGCACTTTTTAACTAGGTTTTAATTTTATGAACCAAGAAGAACTTTATGAGGAGATAGATAATACTCAGAGTATAACTCAAGAGTATTTAGGTCTTTCCCTTGGTAAGTTTTTCGCTCTCTTTGCAATCGTAATCGCTCTTGGCGTTTACTTAGGTGTCCTTCTTTATGGCACTAACTCACTTGAGATTCTCTTTGGACTTCAAGATTATGAAAACTATCTCCAAAATGAAGTTTATAGATTAAAAGATGAAAATGCTGAGCTTCAGCGTGAGTATTTTGAATTAAAAGAGATTTCTGCGCAATAAATCTGATATAATACTTACAAATATATTTAGGGGTTACTTTGGTTAAAGTTCTATTTCTTGCACTTTTATTACTAACATCTCTAACTGCACGTGAGAATCCGTTTTTCCCATCAAGCGGAGAGAAAGATATTCCACTTACTTCAAATATTGAGAGTGAACTTACTCCACTAAAAAGAGCTGCCTTAACATTACCATCAACTGCCAGAGTTATAGAGGGCGTAACAGTTAGCTATAAAAGTCTTGATGGTTCCCGCCATACTAAAAGTATAGAGCTTGATAACACAATTGACTGGCACCTACCAATATTTGTATCTCAAAGCTATACTAATGAAGAGCAAAAAGTTACTACATCTAAAAAAAAGATAACCAAAGCTAAAGCAGTCCCAAAGAGTAAGAGTAGCTATAAAAAAATTGCAGGGATAAAACTTATCTCTTTTTACGCTAAAGGCAAGAAGCTAAAAGTTATCACACAAGATAAAATCATACGAAACTTTTTACTTGTAAAACCCCATAGAATTGTTTGTGATTTTAAAAGAGATACAAATATAAAAAGTTATGTAAAAAGTATGGCTAAAAAATCTCGATTTACTAAGATTAGAGTTGGTAATCATGATGGGTATTATAGGGTTGTAGTAGAGCTTGATGGACATTACAGATATGCAACTAAAGATATTAAAGATGGATATATCTTCGAGCTGAAATAGTTAAGATTTAAAGATATTACTCATAATCCTATGCAGTTTAGACTCTTTTTTATCTTCAACTACATAGACATTTTTAACTTTAGAATCTAACATATCAAGCTTCTCTTGAAGATATTTAGAAGATATTTTAATGTACTTGGCATTAAAATTATTCATAATCAAGTATCCTCTCAATCTCATTCATTGCATCATCATTTTTAAGTCTAAACTTTATCTCAATACGTCTAGAAGCGTTTTTATTCTCTGTGCCGTTTTTATTTTTGATAGTGTCGAGATATGAACGTCCACTTGCAACAAGCAGAGGCTTTATCTTGTTCTTTTTCGTAAACTCTAATGTTAAGAGATAGTTCATTACAGCGTAAGCTCTCTTTTGAGAAAGGTTAAGGTTATAAAGATATCCGCCATCACTGTCTGTATGCCCCTCTATGACTATACGGTCAAGTTGGCTTCTTATATTTCTATTGGAAGTGAGTGCACCTATATAGTTGATAAAGACTTTTTTGAGCTCTTTTTTAGAACTCTTTTTGAGTTTTGCACTTCCTCTATCAAATAGAATATTTGATGATAGGCGTAGTGAACCACTCTGTGTGTCAATCTCTACGTGTTTGCCAAGAGACTCTTTAAGCTGAGCGATAACCTTGAGCTTGATTCCTGTAAGAGACATAATCTTAGCCTTTTGAGCCTGCAGTTTGGCAACAAGAGTGTCATATTTAGTTTTTCGCTCATCTAAGGCTCGCAATAAGTCTAAAAGCTCTTTATCTCTTAGTTTTAGGGTGTTATCTTTACTAGTTAAGTCGTTTGATAAGATTAAAACTTTACTCTCATAATCTTGAAGAGTTCTATTTAAAGATTCTATGGATTCATTATTTTCACTGAGCAGGTTTTGCATGATAATAACTTTGTTGTTAAAATCATCAATTTTCATGTTACGTGAGAGTAGAATGTTATTTAAATTTACAATCTCTTCGGTCTTTAAATCCAATGCATCTTTAGTTATGAGAAGTTCATCTTTTGTCCTGTTTATCTCTCTCATTCTATCAGCAAGCAGTTTTTTTAACTTTATAACTTCAGTGTCACGTAAAAGCAGCATCTCCAAAGAGGTCTCAAGTGAACTCTCTTTGGATTCAAGATTGTTTTTTAGAACTATAGATTTAACAACAATTGCACCAATAAGAAGTATGAAAACAAAAAGCAGACCTGCCATAAGGTCAGCATAGGAGAGCCAAAAGTTTGTTTCTTCATTCTTCTTGTTTTTAAAGAACATTGCTATCTGTCTTTAATGTTTTGTGCAACTATTTGATGGTATTTTTTTATACTATCTTGAACTTCTCTGCTCTCTAAGCTCACGTGAGTTGCAAAATCTGCAAGTTTTATAACTATCTCACCTATTTCAGTGTCTATCTTTTCAAAAGTTCTATTGAGAGAGTTATTAAGCTGTGCACTGTATAGTTTTGTACTCTTTTCAAATGACTTGGTTGCAACTGTAAAATCAACAAGAGATTTATCTATATGGTTTTGGGCACTCAGAGCACTTTGGCCATTGTTCATCTGCTCTAGTGTATCTTGGAGCTCATTTGATACTATCTGCAGGTTTGTTGATATTTGAGAAAAGTTCTGGTTAGTAGTTTTCATTACTGCTTCAAAGTTTGAAATGTGTTCTCTATTGATAGTCTGAATAAAATCAAGGTTAAATGTATCTTGCAGGGCGCCTAGGAACTTGTTCTCTTTTATATCGTATTGAGAGTATTTATAAATAGTTAATTCCTCTTTTGACCACAAAGCTTCTTCAAAATTACTTTTAATAGTGGAGAAGTAGTTTGTTACCTTGCTCATTCCGCTTTTTTCAAAGTATGTCCAGATCAGAGAGAGCAGAATCCCGTAAATAGAAGCAAAGAATGCAGAGCCGACACCACTTAAAAGAAGAGATATTTCATTGTCGAGGGCCTCTGTATCTGTAACTGAGAAGTCGGGCATAGAGATAGCGATAGCTACAAATGTACCTAAAATACCAAGCATGGGAAATACTGATGATGCAACAGAGACAAAATCGTCATTTCTAACATTGGAGTAGTACCTGTTTAAGAAGTTGTCGATATTTAAAATAGATTTTGTTTCACCCTCAATAGTTAAAGTATTAGATGATAGCTTTGTACCTAAATCATCTTTTAGCTGTGCATAAGATGAGCGCATTTTACATATAGAGTAGTTAGCATTATGTTTGATAAAAAGTAAAAATATAAATAGTATGAAGCCTATCACAGCGAGTGCATGGACTGGCACATTAAGAGGTATAATCCCAATATATCCGAGTATCATAGCGACGAAGAACAGTATAGGGATTGTAGATATAACGATAAAGTTTGCAGAGCACCTCGCGGTGCTATAAATTGGTTGCATCAATGGTCCTAGTATAAATTTATATAATTATACTATTTAATAGTAACTTCACTACCATCCTCATTCCATTGTTGTGGAGTGCCTACTAGTTTTCCATCATTGAAAAAGCCTTTAAATGCTTTTTGCCCATTTTTAAACCACTGCTGGTGAACACCAACTCTTTGTCCATTTTTATATACGCCTGTAACTCTTTTTTTACCGTTGTCATGCCAGATAGTCTCTTCACCATCTTGAATATCTTTTTTGTAGTAAGCTGAACTTTTCTTTCTACCGTTTGAGTACCAAGTTGTAACTTCGCCCTCTTGTTTCCCCTCTCTGTAGTAAGCAACAATTGACTTTTTGCCATTTGAATAACTACCTATATACTCTCCATCTTGTTGACCTTTTCTAAAGTAAGCTACAGTTTTAACAGTACCGTTAGAGCGCCACTCTGTCAGTCTACCGTCCATCACCCCCTGATAGTACGGTACGACTTTTTTTGTTTTCCCATTTTCAAAGAAAGTGTAAGCATTTCCGGTAAAGGGAGCTTCAGAAGCTTTTTCATAGGAAACACCATCTTTTTTGATAATCATATTTGCATCTATATTTTTAGCATTTAGTGTTAAACCAAAACAAACCATTAAAATAGAGATAAACACCGTTTTTTTCATATATACCCTTTTGACTATTCGTCTTTCTTTCATAAGCATATCAGTTTATTTAATATAACTAGG
>JBDLHW010000100.1:0-7120 GCA_039715155.1 Campylobacterota bacterium
TATACAGGAGCTAAAATAGTTGAAGCCTCACGTGAGAATGAGGAGATAATTTATGCTGATTTTGACCTTGTAGAGAACGCCAAGCAGAGAGAGTATTGGGGTCTGCTTCGCGATAGGAGAGAAGAGGTGTACGGAACTATTTGTAAAAGCTAAGTGTGTTTTAGTTTGTTAAGCTTTTTCTTTCCCTTTTCGATATGAAAAGTGATGAGTTCTAACTCCTCTTTAATTAAGGCTCTTTTTTCCTGGTTCATCTCAAGCTCCAGTTCAGACAATATCTTCACTCTTCTTTTTTTGAGTTTTACAAGAAGAGTCTTCAAAGACTTTTTTTTACTTTGAAGTTCAAAACTTTTCATATTAAGAGACTCTAATACACCCTGTATAAACTTTTTAACACCCATATCTACTCCTTTTTCTCTAAGATCTCTTCTATATCACTCTGAGTAATCCCTATATCTTCTTGAAGTTTTTTCAGGTCACTACTCTTGTCAACAAAGAGAATTTCTGCCATATTGCAAAGTTTATTTCGTATGTTGTAAGCATAAACACTATCATTCATAAGAGATGTTGCCATCTGATTTGTAATGAGTCTGTTTCTAATGAGACTATCCAACTCTCCATTGGTAATTATGTCATTTTTTTGAGTGTTGAGTCTAATCTTTGAGAGTAACAAAATGATTACATCCTCTTCCTCTGTTGTGGCTATGGTATTAATATTTCTAAGCAAACTTGCCAAACTTTTTTTGATACCTGCATACTCTTCTTTTATATACTTATTGGGATGAGCTGAATAGTTTACTATATTTTTTTGAAGATGTTTTGTATTTTTTATAGCCTCAACCATGTCCCGGTTTGCAAGTTTAAGTCTATATAACTCTTCGATATGTTCTGGACTCATATCTGCTTGAGCTTTTGCTGAAAAGTCAATAATTTCACCATAGATATCTTTGATCTTATGCTGATAAAAATCTTCTATATTGATATATTTTTTTGCATATTTCTCTTTTATTACTTCATCTAACTCCATTGAAGAGACTATCTTGCCTCTTTTGAGATTTAATCCATGAGAGATTATTTCAAATGTGTTGTCATAAAGGTGTTTAGTCTCCCTAATAATTGCTGCCATTGCAGTATCTGGAAACTCTAAAACAGAGTCATTAAGATATTTTACGCTGTCAAAGCCCATTTCATCTTTGGATTTTATAGTTCGGACTGTTTTTTCTAAAAATATTACGAGCTGATTGATGAAAGGTATCATCACAAGAACGCCGATAGTGTTGAATATAGTATGAAAAATCGCCAGTTTTAAAGTATAGTCATTGTCGTCTATTCCAACCCAGACAGCACTCATATCAACTAGGTATATTATCTGATGTATAAACGCCATTGCAATAAATGCTGTTACTAGATTAAAAACCAGGTGGGCGGCGGCTAGTCGTTTTCCATCTATGTTGGAACTCATAGCCCCAATAATAGCTGTGATAGTCGTCCCGACATTTGCTCCGATAGCTAAAGCTAAAGCATTCTCATAACTTATCTGCCCGGCTGCTAAGGCTGTAATGATTAGAACAAGTGTAGCGTGAGAGGACTGCATAACAACTGTTGCAAATACACCTATAAGAGTAAAAATAAAAAGACCCTTCAAACCATCAATAGAGTAAGCGGAGAGATCTATGGTACTTTTAAAAGCTTCAAAGCCATCTCTCATATAGTGGATTCCTAAAAATAGAAACCCAAGACCAGTTAAGATGTAGCCAATACCTTTAAGTGAACTACTCTTTTGAAAGATAAATATGATTCCAAATACTAACATTGGCATTGCATAAGAGGCTATGTTTACTTTGAGACCATAAGCGGCAACAAGCCAGGCTCCAGTTGTAGTACCAAGATTTGCACCAAAGATAATACCTATACCTTGAGAAAGCCCGACAAGACCAGCACCTAGAAAAGATATGGTTAAAACAGAGACCAAAGAGCTAGACTGCATAATACTTGTTGAGACAATCCCAAAGCCTATACTTTTGTAGAGTCTGTCTGTTGAGTATTTTAAAATTTTCTCAAGCAGACCACCGGAGAAAGATTTAAACCCCTGTTCAAGTGAGAGCATACCAAAAAGAAATATAGCGATACCGGCTGCAATCTCTTTAAAGTTTGGGCTATACCAAAAACCGTAAGCAAGCGCGATTAAAACAATTGGCAAAAATATATTTTTAGGCATTCCTTACTCTCTTGATTATTATCTCTTCGAGTTTATCAAGCGGAGCGTGAGTAATATTTTCAAACTGAGTACGGTTAAATGTTTGTTGGCGTTTTGCAAGTTGCCCTGTATGTATTGAGATCTTTTCACACATAACTTCTCTACTGACCTTATTATCAAGGTACTCTAAAACTTCGACAATACCAATTGAACCCATTGCATGCGGCAGACGTGAGTATTTCTGTTCCAGATAGCAGATCTCATCTAACAAACCTGACTCCAGCATCTTGTTTGTACGTTTTGAGATTCTTTTTCTAAGAACATCTCTCTCTACATCAATATTGAAAATATCTAAGTTTTCTATGATTGGTTTTGGAGGGTTTTTCTTAAACCATTCAGTTGGTGAGAGTTTGGAGGCTTCATAAATCAGAAGAGCTTTTTCAATTCTATAACTGTCGTTTGAAGATATTTTTTTCATATACTCTTCATCAAGTTCATATAAGAAGTTATAACAACTCTCCAAGTCGATCAGTTTTTTATTCACAACTTCTTTAGTCTCACCTGTGATTTTTGGTAAAGAGGATAAACCTTGAATAAGTGACTTCAAATAAAAAGATGTACCACCGACAATGATGAGATTCTTAGCCTCTTTTTTACACTTCTGTAAGACTTCTCTGTAGAGGTCTATAAAAATATCAACACTAAAATATTCATTCGGATTTAAGAGATCTATCCCAAAATGTTTGACTGATTCTAGCTCCTCACGTGAGGGTTTTGCAGAGACGATATCTATCTCTTTATAGATACTAAGAGAGTCAATTGAAAGGATATAAGCATCAATTTCTGTAGCGATTTTAATCGCCAAATCACTCTTTCCTGATGCTGTTGGACCTATGATGGCTAGTTGTTTTATATCTTTTTTCATTATGAAATTATATCATTTTAAATCAACTTTAGATAGAATAGGCTTAATTAAAAAAAGAGGGCTGAAGCTTGGAAAAAATTATTCAAAAAGCAAAAGATTTTAACGAACTGGTAATGTTTGAGCACTCTATTTTTTCACTTCCGTTTATTTTTATCGCGATGATTGTAGCAGCTGATGGCTGGTTCGGTTTTTGGCTGCTTCTGATGGGTGTCGGTGCGGCACTCAGTGCAAGAAACTTTGCAATGGGTGTAAACAGGTATGCTGATCGTGATGTAGATGCAGCAAACCCTAGAACAGCTGGCAGGCCAAATGTTGATGGAAGGCTTGATAGCTCAAGTATAATGATTTTTATTATTGTAAATGCGATTGTTTTTATAGTCGTAGCATACATGATAAACTCTTTGGCTTTTTGGCTCAGTTTTCCTATACTTTTTGTTTTAGGCTCTTACTCTTACTTTAAAAGATTTTCGTCTATGGCTCATATAGTTCTGGGTGTCTCTCTTGGTCTTGCTCCAATTGCCGGTGTTGTAGCTGTTCAAGCAAGTATTCCTCTCTGGTCAGTTCTGCTTAGTTTAGGTGTTGTCTTTTGGGTTGCCGGTTTTGATCTGCTCTACTCGCTTCAAGATATTGATTTTGACAAAGAGAATAATCTTCACTCTATCCCATCAATATATGGAGCAGAGGCGACACTTTTTATATCAGCAATTTTTCATATGTTGAGCGTTCTTTTTTGGATGCTATTTGCCTGGGCATCTGGACTTGGATTTTTTGCTTATGTTGCGGTTATAGGTTCCGGTTTTGTTTTAGCCTATGAGCAGAAACTTGTACGCAGGGATTTTACTCAGATAGACCGCGTCTTTTTTACAGTTAACGGCTACCTTGGTGTTGCATTTTTCTTTTTAATTATTCTAGATAGGATTGTTGCGTGAGCCCGCGTTTAGTTCCGGCTCCGATAAGTTTAGTTTTTAGTGAAGCTTCGAGCGATAGAGAGTCATATGATAGAGAGTATCATCAGCTAAGTGACTCTGATGATAATCCGATAAATCAGTGGTTAAAGTTAGCTAAGGCTAGGGGTGACACCTCTGAGACAGACCCTGTTTTGCTTAACCTGGTTGTGGAGCTGCATAACAAGCTAGATGCATTAGAGAGATTTTTAAAAGATGAAGAGCCTGTAAGAGTTTCATTGATGCATGAGGCTCATATTGACTCAATAGGTTTTGAGTATTTTCACCTCAGTGAAGAGCTGCTTGAAGAGGGTAAAGAGTATTACGGTCGTATTGAGATGCCGGTTCATCCTAAGCGTGATGTTGGTGTTTTCTTTGTAGCACAGAGTAAAAAGTTGGCAAATATTATAAAAATTCATGAGAGAGATGAGAGAGAGTGGGGTTCTTACCTGACTGCACGTGAGCGTGTCTTAATCCGTGAAGCAAGAGAGAATAAAAAGTGAATTTAGAGCAATTTAGTATAGAGTATGTAGTAGTCGCTATGGCGGCAATAATTTTGTATCTTCTCTATTATGTTTTTTCTAAAGATGCAGATTACTCCAAAAATATCCGATCAGTTGCTTCTGTTGTTGAGGAGTTAAACAGAGAACTCTTTTATCTGAAGAAGAAACTCTCTGAGACGCAGCGAAGTATTGAAGATAACTCTCAGAGAATGACTGATGAAGTTATTTACCAAGAGATTGAACGCAGTGTGTATGACATGGTTCAGCCACTCTCTCATGGATTAAAACAACTCCAGCAAAACATAAATGCGATAGAAGTAGAGATTGATTCTCGTGTTTCAAGTTTAGAGAGCGGAGTGAAGCAGATATCTATTCCATCCTCTATTCACGGTAATGATGATGAGAAGATTATTTCACTGTTTAAGCAGGGCGTAACACTCGACACTATCTCAAAAGAGCTTCACATCTCAAAACCGGAAGTTGAGTTTGTTTTAAAAATAAACAAAATAAAGTAAATAAGTCACACTATGTACAGCGCAGATAGAAAACTTTTTACACTTGTATCGATTCTAGTCGGCATAAGCATTATTCTTACATACTCTCTATCTGTGTACACTACGCTTCTTTTTGGGGTAAATGAGTTTCACTTTGCACTTAGGCAAACTCTCTTTGGGCTTTTTAGTATCTCTATAATGTGGCTGCTCTCTTTAATGAATCCAGATAGATGGCTCAGCAGAGTAGGCTTCACTCTCTTTTTTGGCTCACTAATCCTAATGATTGCTATGCCGTTCTTACCAGAGAGTCTGGTTTCAGAAGTTGGTGGAGCCAAGAGGTGGATTAAACTTTTTGGTTTCTCTCTGGCACCTGTAGAGTTTTTTAAAGTTGGTTTTGTCTATTTCTTGGCGTGGAGCTTTTCTAGAAAACTTGGACATCATGATGGTATGAGTTTAACAAAAGAGTTTCAGCGCTTTATACCTTACGCCATAGTCTTTGTTGGGGCGATGTTTATTATTGCATTTTTACAAAAAGATTTAGGGCAGGTTGTTGTTTTAGGTCTGACACTTCTCTTTATGCTCATCTTTGCAGGAAGCAGTTTTAGATTTTTCCTGAGTATATTAACTGCAATCTTTAGTTCTGTAATTATTTTTATAGTTATAGAAGACCATAGAATCGCGCGTATAAAATCTTGGTGGGCACTCGCTCAAAATAGCGTACTTGAAGTTTTTCCAGCTTCGGTAGCAGAGAAACTTAGAGTGCCTACAGAGATAGAGCCATATCAGATAGGGCACTCTTTAAATGCAATCCATAATGGTGGACTGCTGGGAACAGGACTGGGAAACGGAACATTTAAATTAGGTTTTTTATCTGAAGTGCATACCGATTTTGTCTTAGCTGGCTTGGCTGAAGAGTTTGGATTTATCGGTGTTTTTCTTGTCGTATTTATCTTTATGTGGATGTTGCAACGTATTTTTAAAGTTGCAAACCGTTCTGATGATATGAGTGTATACCTCTTTAGTATCGGTATAGGCTTGATACTTGCCTTTTCATTTATGGTGAATGCTTACGGTATTAGTGGAATTACTCCTATTAAAGGTATATCAGTTCCATTTTTAAGTTATGGCGGTTCGGCAATGCTGGGTTCTGCCTTTGGTATTGGAATGGTGCTAATGGCATCTAAAAAAGCGAAGATGGATTAAAAATGCAGGAGTTTATATGAAGTTATGTATAACCGGTGGTGGAACTGGCGGACATCTAATGATAGCCCAGGCATTAGTAGAAGCTGCAGTAAATGAGGGTCATGAAGCGATATTTATAGGTTCAACTCACGGGCAGGATAGAAAATATTTTGAAAATCACAGCTCATTTTCACATGTCTACTTTTTGGAAACGACAGGTGTGGTAAATCAAAAAGGTCTAGGAAAACTAAAAGCACTCTATAAAATTTTCAAAGCATTTTTGACTTCACGAAAACTACTTAAAAAGCATAAAATCCAAGCGACATACAGTGTTGGCGGCTTTTCAGCTGCTCCTGCATCTTTTGCAACATTGAGCAGGTTTATCCCGCTTTTTATTCATGAACAAAACGCAATAGAGGGTAGGTTAAACTCTCTGCTCAAACCATATGCTAAAAGCTTTATATCTGCATATGATAAAAACTCACCAATTCAAGGATACCCTGTCAAAGAGGTATTTTATAAAAATGCAAGAGCAAGAGAGGAGTTAAAGACTATCATTTTTCTCGGCGGTTCCCATGGTGCAAAAGCTATTAATGACTTAGCTCTCTCAGTCGCACATAAACTTAATAAACTTGGAATTAAAATTATCCATCAAGCGGGTGAGAGTGATTTTGAGAGAGTAAAAAAAGAGTATGAAGAGATGGGTGTTGAGGTTGAACTCTATAGTTTTACAAAAGATTTGGCTTCACTTATCACTGGGGCAGATTTAGCAGTCTCACGTGCAGGTGCTTCAACTCTTTGGGAGTTAACGGCTAATGGAGTTCCGGCTTTTTATGTCCCATATCCTCATGCTGCAGGAGATCATCAGTTTCATAATG
>JBDLHW010000101.1:0-7053 GCA_039715155.1 Campylobacterota bacterium
ACATTAAGTGTCTCTGTTTGTGGACGGGAATTATAGGAAAATAGAACTTTAATGTCAATAGTTTTTGTGAAGAATTTGGAAAGTTTTTCTATTATGTTTTTTTTGTATCAGATAAAGTTATATATTACTTATAATAACTCTTTAAAAAGGGCACTTGAAGATATTTAATTACTCTTATACTGCTTTAAAGTTACAATAAATTGGATGAGTGTTTCAATGTTTTGAGTTTAGTGAAATCTAGAGGAATGTTTGTGTTAAAAATTAATGTATATCTGAAGAAAGTAGAGCTGTATAAATAGAGACTTAGAAGATTATTTTCTTCTAAGTTCTTTAATACGAGCTTTTTTACCTGCAAGATCACGAAGATAAAATAGTTTAGCACGACGAACACGACCGCGACGAATAACTTTTATCTCAGTAATTGAGTCAGAGTAAATTGGGAAAATTCTTTCAATACCAACACCGTTAGCACCAATTTTACGAACTGTAATAGTCTCACCAGTACCTTGACCACGTCTTGCAATACAAACACCTTCATATGCTTGAACACGAGATTTGTCACCCTCTTTAATTGTTACTGCTAAATTTACAGTATCACCAGCACGAAAGTCAGGAATAGTCTTCTCTGCTACTTGTGCTTTTTCAAAATTTTCTACGTACTTATTTCTCATAAGGTTTCCTTGTTCTATGCTTTAAAAGCTGCTCTGGTCTGAAAAATTTAGTCTTACACTCAGACAGGGCTATTTTTAGTGTGCGAATTTTACTATGATTTCCCTTTAAGTATTCTGATGGAACACAATTTCCTTCATAATTCTTCGGTTTTGAAAAAGATGGTGCTTCTAGAAGTGGCGTTTCAAAGCTCTCTACAGTGAGTGAATCACTATTTCCCAAAACACCGTCAATATTTCTACTAACAGCATCACAAATAACTAAAGAGGCTAGTTCACCGCCTGTTAATATGTAATCACCAATAGAAAAAACTTCATCTGCATACTCTTCTATCACTCTCTCATCAATCCCTTCATATCTTCCACTAACAAAAGCTATGTGTGGTTTTTTTGCTAATCTTTTTGCATCATTTTGAGTAAAAGGTTTAGCGACAGGAGTCATAAAAACTATGTGAACATCTTCATCACTTCTCTTTAAACTATCTAAGGTATCATATAGAGGCTGAGGATTCATAACCATTCCAGCTCCGCCACCAACTGCAGTGTCATCAACTTTTGAGTGTTTATTATCACTAAAGTCTCTTGGATTTAAATAATCTACGCTGAAAATATCTTTATCAATTGCACGCTTGAGTATAGAGTCTTGAAAGTAACCTTCAACAAGGTTAGAGAAGAGCGTTACAAAAGTGAATTTCATTATGAAGCTTCTAAGATATCCATAGCACCACTTACTGTGATGATTTTTTTATCTATATCCACACTTACACGAAATGGTTCCTGAAATGGAATTAAAAACAGTTTAGCTCTACCTGCTTTAACTAACTCTTCATTAGTCTTAACACTTAGATAGTTAGTAACAGCTATTCGCTCAACCTCATTAACTACACCTAAAAGTTTTCCATCTTCATATACTTCACAATCATCTATGTCAAACCAAAAATACTCACCCTCATCTAAATGACAGTTTTTTCTTGTCTCTTCTCTAGTTGTGAAAAGTTTTGCATTAGTAAATTTTTTAGCATCTTCTATAGTATTGATTCCTGCTATTTTGATTAAATCTTTATCAAGATTCACATCAGCTAGAGTAATATTACGCTTTAGATTTGTTAAAAAAGTTGCACCGTTGTGGAATTGTTCGGGGAAATCACATTTAATGTGAAATTTCATATCGCCTTTTATACCGACAGTTTTGCCGATAGTTGCGATATGAAGAAGTGGTTCTTTAGACTGGTTCGACATTGATACGGTAACTCACACCATCTTTAGCTTTACAGCCAGAGATTACAGTTTTAATAGCACCTATCATCTTACCACTCTTACCAATCAGCTTACCTATGTCAGCCTGATTAGCATAAAGAACTATCTCTGTTATTTCGTCGCCTTCTTGTACTTCAACTCTAATATCATCAGGATTTGATGCTATAAGTCTTGCAAACTGTGCGACAAAATCAGCAATCATGATTAACGACCAGTAATCTTTTTAACGCGGTCACTCATTTGAGCACCAGTGCTTAACCAGTAGTCTAATCTTTCATTATCAACTACTAAAGTTTTCTCAGCCACCATTGGGTTATAGTGTCCGATTAACTCAATCCAACCACCATCTCTACGTTTACGGCTATCTGTTACAGCTATACGATAAAATGGTTGTTTTTTTCTTCCCATACGAGTAAGTCTAATTACTGTCATTGTGTTTCCTAATATTAAAATGTTTGGAGGTTATTTTGCAGAATAAAATATACTAAGTAGTTTTATTGTGCCTCTTACCGCCTTTTGGCGTCTTATACTTTTTATACAAAAAGTACCTTCTAATCACAGAGGGATTATTTCAGAAGTTATTACGATGGCGGAAGTATAGCAGGTAATTTTTAAAATGTAAAGTTTAACTCTCTTTATTCACTTTTAGTTTCAGCTGCTGCTTGTTGTGCTGCAACCTCTTTACGTACCTCATCCATATCTAACTCTTTTACTTGTCTAATAATATCTTTGAGCCCCTCCTCTGGAAGTGCTCCTGATTGTTGAAAAATACCTATCTTTTCTCTCATTATAATCGTTGTAGGTATTGAGCGAACTTGAAAATAACCAGCTAAATTTTGTTGCTCTTCAGTATTTACTTTTGCAAATACAATTTCAGGATACTCATCTGAGACTTTTTCAAATACTGGACCATATGATTTACAAGGACCGCACCACTCAGCCCAGCAATCAATAATAACTATATCATTATCTTCTAATGTTTGATTGAAATTCTCTTCTGTTAAGTTTACTGTTGCCAAATTTTATCCTTTTATTATCTGTTAGCTTACGCTATCTATCTTGGGACTCCGCCCATTCCGCCAGCTCCACCCATCTGACCCATCATAGCCTGAAGATCTTGCATCCCTTTTTTCCCTGAGAATCTTTTTGCCATTTTACCTGCGTTTTTAAACTGCTTAATCATACGGTTTATCTCAACTTGAGTAAGACCACAACCAGCTGCAATTCTCTGTTTACGTGAGTTATTTAAAAGTTCCGGGTTTTCTCTCTCTTTGAGAGTCATAGATGAAACCATCGCTTTAATATTTTTAAGCTCACCTGAGTTTTCAAAATCAAAATCTTTTACAGCTTTAGACATATTTCCCATTCCTGGAATCATTCCCATAATAGAGCTCATAGAACCCATTTTCTTCATAGATTCCATCTGCTCTAAAAAATCATTGAAGTTGAACTTACCTTTTTGAATTTTCTTAGTAAGTTTTTTAGCCTGTTTTTCATCGATAGCACCTGCTGTTTTCTCAGCAAGACCTTCAATGTCTCCATAACCCATAAGACGATTAACAACACGCTCAGGTAAGAAAACTTCTAAATCTTCCATCTTTTCACCACTACCGATGAAGCGCAGTGGAACTTGAACCTGACTAGATAGTCCAAGCGCTACACCGCCCTTAGAGTCACCATCATATTTAGAAAGAATAACACCGTCAATTCCGATTTTCTCTTTAAATGAAGTGGCAGTTCTAATGGCATCTTGACCAGTAAGAGAATCAGCTACATAAAAAACCTCATCAGGTGTTGCAGCTTTTTTCACATCTTCAAGCTCACTCATAAGCTCATCATCAATAGCTAAACGACCAGCAGTATCTATCAGAACAACATCATAAATTTTATCATTAGCATATGCAAGTGCTGCTTTTACAACTTCAACAGGACTTTTTGTACTCTCATCCTCATAAAGTTCCACTTCTATTTGAGTTGTAATTTGACGAAGTTGTTCAACCGCCGCTAAACGCTGAAGATCGGCTGCAACTATAAGAACTTTTTTCTGTTTGTTTTTAAGATAGTTTGCAAGCTTACCGGTTGTAGTTGTTTTACCCGAACCTTGAAGTCCTGTCATTAAAATCACAGTTGGAGGATTTGGTGCAAAAGTGAAACCTTTGTTTCCGCCAATCTCTAAAAGTTCATTTAGAGCATCTCTTAGAGCCGCTAAAAACTGATCTTTTCCAATGCCATTAGCCTTAGTCTTCAGTTCAACTTTTGATATTAGGGTTTTAACAACTTTATGGTTTACATCTGCTTTTAGTAGGTTTTTCTTTAACTCTGTAAGTGCTTTTGTAAGTGCCTTGGCATCATCGTGAAAACGAATCTTTTTAATAGCACCTGTAAACGAATCTGTTAAAGTATCAAACATTATAGTCCCTTAAATTATTTATTAAAAGTGGCGAATTGTATCGCAACACTGCTTTTTAATTATTGAAAGTCTTTGAACATCTTAGGTTCTGGAGCATTAAACTCCATACCCAATAGTCTTACTTTACAAGCATGAAGCATTACACGTTTTGCACGACGACCGCCATACTGCTCATCACCAACTATCGGATGATCAATATAGCGCAGGTGAGTACGAATCTGGTGTGTACGTCCATGATGAATGATACACTTTACTTTAGTTTTATTAGCACTTACAATATCAGGGAAAAATTCAGTTCTTGCCGGTTTTCCTTTACCTGATACATTTGAATAAGCTTTGTTGTTTTTCTTTTGAGTTAAAATTGGTTTATCCACTTCCATAGGCTCACTCATAATACCTTCAACCCAAGCGATATACTCTTTATAGACATTATCTTTTTTAAATTCGCCTATAGCTTTTTGACGAAACTCTTCATTTTTAACAAGCATTAAAACACCACTTGTCTCACGATCAAGTCTATGCAGTAGAACTGCCGGTTTAAATTGACGTTCAATCTCATCTGAATTTACATATGCAGGTTTATCTACAACAACTATGTCATCATTTTCAAAGATAGGCTTTGCTCTCTCAATCTTGATAGTTCGAAAGATAGTTTTAGCATCTATCTCTCCACGAGCTATCATGACTTTTTTATTTCCAACGTAAACCAAACCTCTGTCTATCATAGATTTAGCCTGAGAGTTTGATATTCCCTCTTGGATTGCTAATATTTTATATGCTTTTTCTAATGCCATTCTAGGCTCCTTAATTTTCCAATATCTTATTAATAATTGGTTCTAAATTTATACTCTCTTCAACCATAGATGGCGGTAATTCTCTACTTGCCAAGAGTGCTTTATGTATCTCATCAACCTCAACATATTGAACATGATGTACATATTTAAAAAGCTCTTTTTGGTGAAAGAAGTGCTTTCCTGTAATTATTTTACATCCAAAGTGAGCAGGTTCAAGTGGATTATGTCCGCCTACATCATCTCTAAATGCACCACCTAAAATAGCTATATCACTGATTGCATAAATGTTATTTAGCTCACCCATTGCATCAACTAAAACTAAATCCGTTTCAAAACCCGTGCTCTCAGTAAATCTTGAGAGAGAAAATGAATTTTTATCAGCATACTCACCCATTAGCTGCCAAACATCACTAAATCGTTCAGGATGCCTCGGAACTACTATAAGTTTTGCATCACTCATCTGTTTTTTATACTCAATGAAAGATTTTAAAACTGACTCTTCTTCACTTGGGTGTGTACTACCTGCCACAACAACTTCACACTCAGGCTTTTTATACTCAACAGTTTTTTTAATCTCACCGGCAAGTTTAATATTACCAATCACTTCAATATTCTTAGCACCTAAAGCTAAGAAACGATTTTTATCAGCTTCACTCTGTGCATATATAATCTCAACATTCGCTAGCATTCTTTGATAGAACCACGAAAGCTGTAGATACTTTTTAGCACTCTTCTCAGATATTCTAGCGTTAAGTAAAACTACTTTAGTGCCACGACTTGCAGCAACTGCAAAAAGCATATACCAAAACTCAGCCTCTAAAACTACAAGCAGCTTCTGTTTTTTAACCCAGAATGGTAAAAACATCTCATACGGCAGGTATCTTACCTCTGCATCATACTTTTTAGCCTCAGAGTGCCCGGTATGAGTTACAGTTGTTATCTTTATTTCTTTTTCTTTTAACAGCTCTAAAATCGGCTTCAGAGCTCTCGCTTCACCTAATGAACATACATGGAACCATACTCCATTATCCTTTTCGAATCTTGAATTATTGAAAAGAAAAAAACGTGAAGGGATTGATTGTCTGTATTTCGATTTAAAAGAGAGAGTTATTAAAAGTGGCAGTGCTAGGATATATAGCACAACACTTAAAATATAGTAGAAAAGAGTAAATGGCGACAAGGCCTACTCTTCTTCGCCAGCTTTCATGTAAAGGATACGACCACAGTGTGGACATGTAGTGATATCTTCAGCTTTAATAACATCAGCATAGATTTTGTCACTAATCAGCATGTGACAACCCATACAAGCTTGCTCTTCAACTGTAACAACAGTTGTATTTTTAGCCCAACGACGAATCTTTTGATAGAAAGCTAAACCTTTTTGGTTCACAGTTCCAAGAAGTTTCTCTTTTTCAACAAATACAGCTTGACGCTCTTTATTGATAGTCTCTAACTTAGCATCAACATCAGCTTTCACACTCTCTAAGTTAGAAGCCAACTCTTCAAGTGATGTTGTTGCTGCATCAATCTGCTCTTTTTTAGACTCAATAACTTTTTCAAGTCTTTCAATCTCTTCATTTGCAAAAGTTACCTGCTCTTTTGCAATCTCTTCTTCAAGTTGAAGAGATTTCATTTCACGTTCAGTTTTAACTTCACCACTTTTTTTAGAGTTCTCTTCTAATTTTTGTGAAAGTTCTGCAAGATGAAGTTCATTTTTTGCTTTTTTTAGCTCTTCTTCTTTAATTTCGTTACTTAAATTCTCAATATCTGACTCAATACTCTGCGTTTTTGCAAGAGCTGCTTCATAATTATAGTTTGCTTCTTCAATTTGAGGTTCAAATGCATCGATCTCTTTATCTACTTGAGAAAGGTCAATTAGCTGTTTAAGGTGCTTGTTCATTGGACTCCTTTAGGATTTTACACA
>JBDLHW010000102.1:0-7052 GCA_039715155.1 Campylobacterota bacterium
CCGACAGGAAGTTCAAGTGTCTCAAAAAGTACAACTCCAAGCTGCTTTGTAGAGTTGATATTAAACTCTGTCCCAGCTAACTCATAGATGCTTTTAGTTAAACCAGAAAGAGTCTCTTTTACTTCAGTTAAAAACTCTTCTAAAAAGTTGCTGTCAACCTTTATGCCCTCATCTTCCATACTTAACAGTGTATGAATAAAAGGTATCTCAACATCCCTAGACTCTTTGATAAGATGTGCCGCATCTTGAAGCTCTAGCTTCTGTAAAAATAGGTTGTATAGTTTAAGAGTAATTAGAGCATCTTCAGCTGCATATCCACAAGCATCTTCAAGTTCTACACTCGCGAAAGTCTCACCTTTTTTTACTGTATCTTTAAAGGCGACCATCGTATGCCCTAAAAGCTTATCTGATAATTTATCAAGACCTAATGCACTTTCCGGATTTATGAGCCATGCCAAAATCATAGAGTCTGAGTAAATTTTGAGAGTGTAGTCATTTAAAAACCTACTCACAAAATGCACGTCAAATTTGATATTATGACCGACAACATTGTGTCTGAATATCTCTTTTATCGCACTTTTTGCAGCTTCAGGGCTTACTTGATCACCCACACCTAAATAGAAGTGTGCAAATGGGACATAATAGGCCTCATCTTCATGAAAACAGAAACTAAAACCGACTAGCTTATCTTTCTCATAGTCAAGTCCTGTTGTCTCCGTATCAAAGGCAACTACATCGTAATTTTCAATCTCAGAGAGAACTTCTTGAAGTTTTTTCTCATCAGTAATGAGAGTGGCCTTAAACTCCAGGTTTGTAGACTCCTCTATGACCTCAGTTTGAACTCTCTTAACTGCCTCTTTTTTGTCATCATCACTCACCATGTTTTTAGCATGTAACACTCTAAGAACTGCATTTTGCTCATACTTTACAAGCTCATCATAAATATTTAAAAATGGATGCTCAACATCCATGATATACTCTTCAAAATCAAATTCCGTAAATACATCATGCTTAAGAGTAACAAGCTCTTTTGACATATAAGCCTGCTCACGTGAGGCTATAAGCTTTTTCTGATTCGCACCCTTCACCTCTTCTACATTTGCGTAGATATTATCAAGTGTACCGTACTCTTTTAAAAGTTTCTCAGCACCAACTTTACCGATACCTTTAACACCGGGAACATTATCAGCACTGTCACCAAGGATTGATTGATAATCTATAAACTGTTTAGGAGTAACACCAAACTTTTCAAAACAGGCATCTTCATCCATTGTTTTTCGCTTCACAGCATCAACTATCACAACTTTTCCATCATCTATAAGCTGGTAAAGGTCTTTATCGTGAGAAACAACTCTCACGTTATAGCCTTTCTCACGTGCCAAATGAGTCACTGTAGCTATCATATCATCAGCTTCATAACCTTCTTTACCCAAAGTCTTATAACCCATCTTATCAATCCACTCAATCGCTACTGGCAGTTGCATAGTAAGTTCTGGTGGAGGAGCTGAACGGTTTGCTTTATAGTTTGGGTCTATCTCATTTCTAAATGTTGGACCCTTAGTATCTATGGCAAAAACCAAATAATCACTGTCGTGCTGTTTTTGAAGCGTAGATATGAAGTTTGTAAAACCTGTAAGAAGACCTGTAGGAAAGCCCTCTTTGTTTTTTAGGTGTTGAGGAAGTGCATAAAAACTACGGAAAAAAAAACCGAAAGTATCTATGATAGTAACAGTTTTACTCATTAATTGCCTTCTATGGCATCTAACATATCATCAATACTATCTTCTAGAATCTCATAGTCATACCCGGCATCTCTGGCTTTTTTAAGTCCAAAGTTTATAGCTTGTTCTGAGTATGGCTTATTTATTGGGACTATCGCTTTTACGATGTGAAGCGCGGTTGAAAGCTCTTGAACATCCGCAGGAGCTGCTGCAGGATTATCTGCATATTTAATCATATTGATAAACTCTTCATCAAAGCCCCAGTGCTCAAAAACCTTTGCCGTTACTTCTGAACTTGTAACCTCCACATAAGATCTCTCCACCATTGCAAGATTAGCTGACATCTCCACTTCAGAGTAAAAACTAGTCGTCTCATCTTCTTGAATAATATCACTAGCGATAAGAATCTTTCCTGTCTCTTGTAAAAATGCGGCAAGATAAAGTTTTTCTGCTTTTTCTTTATCTATTTTTTTGTACCAGTTAAGAATCAGAGCTGCTTGGAGGGATGAGATCTCTGCAAACTTTTCACTAGTAATCCCGTAAGGCTTCATATCAACATTAAGTAATTTACGAATAGAGTTACCTAAAGCGATAGAACGAGTCATACTCATACCAAACAGACTAACAGCCTGCTCAACATTTCTTATCTCACGTGCAAATGAGTAAAGAGGTGAGTTTGCAGCTTTTAAAAGGTTTGCAACAATCATAGGATCGGGTTCAATAGCTTTTGCTAAATCAGCAACTCCCGACTCTTCATCTGCATAGACCTTGTTTATATCTGCAATTGTTTTGGAGAGAGGTGGAAGCGATTTAATACTATCTATAATTGAACTTTTCACGGCCGTGCCTTTTTTTGTTTTATTATATCTTTATTATTATTATATAGAACTAATAAGTACTTTTAATGGCAATCTGTCAGAGTTTTCTGAGGGTTTGAGATATATTCATACCCATTATAAATCGTATATGCTCCATAAAGTATAACAGCTATCGAGGAGAGACTCATCATCATATTTCTAAAGCTTGTAGCCGAAGCAAGAGATGAAAGAAATCCAACTCCAAACATAGCCGGGATAGTACTTACTCCAAAGATAAACATCACTAAAGCCCCATAAAAAGGATCCGCTGTACTCGCTGCAGTAATCGCAAAAAAGTATACAAAACCACAAGGGAGGAGTCCATTTAACATTCCAAGCAGAAAAAAACTGAGATTTGATTTTGAATTAAGAACAGTTTTAAAAGCATTTTTATAAATAGATGAAGATGAAAAAGAGTGCTCTATAAGAGTCAAAAACTTTATCTTACCCATGAGTGAAAGACCTGCGAGTATCATAACAACACCTGCAAAAATCAGCAGTCCGCCATTAGCGTTGTTACTAAAAAGAACAACACCGCCAAGAGCACCAAACATGGCACCTAAAACAGTGTACGTGAGGACTCTACCGGAGGAGTAAAGAAGGTGAGCCGCGCTTTGAGAAACTTTGGAACTTTTCGGGTTTATCTTTATCGTAGAGTACGCAACAACTATCCCACCACACATACCGATACAGTGACCAAATGAGCCGAGAAAGGCTATGGATATAATTGTTAAAATATTTACCGTTTCCACTACTTACCTAATAACTGTTTTCTTATCTGAGGGTTGTTCATTGTCTCACCTCTTAGCATTTTAAGACTCATTGTATCAAAGTCTATCATTTTATCAGATCTGTTCTCATAAGCACCAAAACCATAACCCATTGGTGTACTGTCTGTAAGTGAATAGTGTGCATCTTTTGCATTTATCCACCTTTTTGTATCTTTTGCCATAACCCATATGATAACATCATCTTTAAAGCTTTTATCTTTTAGCCAATTTATAAAACCGCCATGATCATGAAAGAACCATGTTTTACCATCAGCTGAGACAACCTGAGATGCATGGTCTAAATCTTCTATAACCATACCACAGTCGCTGTCCTGGTACTTACCCAGTTTCATCTCTATTGGTAATCTCTCTAAATTACCCTCATGTATGACACTCATATTTTGATTTTTTGCCAGAGATAGAAATATTATAACTATTACAGATATAAGCATTCCAACAATCACAAAAGGCAGTAGTTTTTTTAACATATTTTAATATAAACTCCATATATTTTTTGACAATATTTGACATTATATAGACAAATTGTTACATAGATATTAAAAAAGTAGCTAATCTCGTCTTTTTTTGCCCTTACCTAAATCATCATACTTTAAAAACCGGGCTAAATCATCTTTTATCTCTTCATCTAAAGAGTCCCAAACAGGCTGCTTTTGTGCATATCTCTCCAGATCCTCTTTTTTAGACTTTTTTATATCTCGAATTAGATAGTGGTATCTGACTATATCTTTAGTATATTCACTTACAAAAAACCAGTTTTTTATGATTTGGTAGCTTCTCTCTTCATGGTCAGTAAAACTATACTCATTAAACTCAATATCCTCTTCATCTTTTTTGTAAGCTGTAAAAGGTTTCCCTACATCATGCAGTAAACCGGCTCCAAGAAGCCTAAACTCACCATGCTTTAAAATATAGTACATGACCCTGAGAGTATGAAAAAAAACACCATGCTGGTGCCACTTGTTTTGAGTAAAAAAGAGTGATTTTAAGAATGGTTTTGAAAAATATGAGTTATTTACGCTGTTCATAATGAAATAATACTATAAAAAGCTTACTTATATGATCTCATAGGGTGACAAACCTCTACCGTCTCTTTAAGGTCTTGCTTTTGTATATGGGTATAAATTTGAGTTGTCAAAAGTGATGAGTGACCTAAAAGCTCTTGAACAACTCTTAAATCTGCTCCTCCACTGATAAGTGAAGTTGCATATGAGTGACGAAGTACGTGAGGTGATACACCTAGATACTTTTGAGTTATTTTATATGCAGAGATTCTGCTGAGTTTATCACCCTTATAATTTGCCCAGATAAAATCTTTCTCATATTTTAAATCATTCAGATACTCATTTATTGCATTGATTGCAACTTTTGCTATTGGAACTATGCGCTCCTTTTCACCCTTTGCATGTCTTACATGAAGCCACTCCCCATCAATATCCTCACGTCCAAGTTCTAAGCACTCGCTTATCCTTGTGCCTGTCGCATATAAAAAAAGAATGAGTGCATAATCTCGCTTTCCAATCCAGTTACTCCGATCTATAAGTCTAAGAGAGTTCTCTATCTCTTGGAATGATAAAAATTTTGGTAAAAGTTTAGGAATTTTTGACAGTTTTAACTTGGTCTTCTCATGGTTAAACTGCTGCTTGTAACAAAAATCAAAAAAGGCATTGACTGAGGAGAGTTTTCTATTTAATGTACGCTTATTAGTGTATGAGGAGAGTGTGTTTAAAAGAGATTTTGAGTCTAATGTAATAAGTGCTTTATCAAGAGTTTTTTCAATGTTTTGCAAGTCGCTCTTATAAGCCTCAACACTTTTAGGACTTAGTGCCTTTGTTACACTAATGTACTCTAAAAATGCTTCTAGCTCCTTGGACATTACTCTATTGAGATCTTCTCATCTGCAACATAAAAGAGCTTGTCTGCTACAAAAACAAAACCATTTTCAAGATCTACTTCATGAACAGTATAGTTATACATGTCTTTATCAAGAACTATCATATAGCCCTCTTTTTCGAGTATATACAACTTGTCTCCATGAGATATCATTCCAAGAAAGTGAGCAAATGGAAACTTGATTTTTGCATTTACCTGCAGGTCAGGAGTCAATGATATAACTTCCCCCTGTTTCGTTGTGATAAACATATTTTTATCATCATTAACCACACTTCTAATCTCATACTTCTCTCTTACCTCTTTAGCTGAGAGAGAGAGTATTTTATAACTTGTAGCAGCTATGATCTTATTATCAATAACATTAAAATAGATTACATTGTTAAAGGTGTCTTCAGAAGAGACAATAACAGTTCTTAATTTCTTTTTTAATTTAATATTTACAATTACTACTTTTCCATTAAGTGTTGAGAAAAGAACTAAATCATTCATGAAGTATGGATTTACTATTCTTGCATCAACAGCTAATGATTTACCACCCTGCTCTTTAAAAATAGCTTTTTTAGAAGCTATAGAGTAGATTGCTATTTCGTTATCTACAAACAAAACAGCTAGGTTATCACCACTGACAGTAGCACTGGCAATACTCTTTTTTAGGTTGAAGTTTTCTACTCTCGTGTTGTCATTTACAGAAGTAAGTGATGTATTACCATCAATAGAAGAGCTTACTACCCAACCATCACTGTGAGATATCACTCTATGGGACTTATCTATCTCAATGTCTAAAACAGCATCTTTTACTAAGACTTTTGAGTTATCAAGAAGAGCAACATTTAAACTTTTGTCTACAATTTCAGCATCAGCATTTTCATATTTTTCCCAATCTTGGTCTATATAAAGAGGTTCATAAACCTCTTTTGTACTACAAGCACTAAAAAGGACAACAAAGATTGATGTAAAGAGAATATAGTTTTTCAAAATATTACTTTACTCCGTAATGCATAAGTGATGCAGCAACTTGAGCTAATGAAGAGTCAATACTGATGAGAGATAATTTCTCTTGAGCTTCTGTAGTATTGCCACTCTCAATCAATAAAACTGCGCTTTGGATATGTGCTAAATCTTTATAAATTGAATCTTGTTTTAAGGCATAACTATCTAATGTAGCCCTGTCTTTAGACTCTACGGCTAACTCATAAGATGCTAAGTCACCAATAATCAGATCCTTAGAACCCTTTAGAGACTCTAGCGCAGCCACATCTCTACTTACTACAGCTTGAGAGTAAACCCATACATCTTTAAGAGCTGGACTTAAAGACTCCAATCTACTCAACGCTGCTGCATCTGTAGAGTCATTCATTAGTTCAAGCAGAGCTGCATTTGCTGCATCTTTTGTATTTTGTTTATTAATATCATATGCAATATTCGCACTGATTAATATCACTATACCAACCACTGAGGCTATCATTAAATTTTTATATTTTTTTACGAACTTTTCTGTAATAACAGCTTTTTCAAAAAACTTCTCTTCGGAGTTTAACTCCTCTTTTACCATGTCTAAATCATTTTTTAAGCTCAAAAATCATCCTTATTTTCAAAAAGTTCAAAATAATATCGCATATTTCGTTAAAGTTTCATCAAACATATGCTAAAATCATTCAAATAAAATTTATTAGGAGTATCTATGCAAGTAGATGATGCACTATTAAGTAGATTAGAAAAGTTATCATTTTTAAAAGTCAGTGATGATAAAAGAGAAGAGATAAAGTCTCAACTATCTGAAATTGTGACTTTTG
>JBDLHW010000103.1:0-7000 GCA_039715155.1 Campylobacterota bacterium
TGATACTATAAATTCTATAGCTAAAGTCACTACTGTATCACCTGTACCAGTAACGGCAGAGGCCATTATATTCGCAGGAACAGCTATAATTGTAGCAACTACTATAACCATTAAAGTAGTTATCGCACCTTCAATAGTTGTGCCATCCGCTGAAAAAATTGCCAATATATATTCAGGAAAAAAGAGTATAGCAATCAGCATAGGTAGAACACTTATGTAACCTAGCTTAACAGTTTTAAGTACAAGTTCTCCGACTTTTGTTTTAGAATTTTGACCGATAAGATTACTAACCATAGAAGATATCGTCTCCGAAAATGCTTCTACTGGGATTAGCAGGAGTGCATAACAGCTAAAGACTATTGTTGCGACTGCCAAGGTTTCTTCACCAAGTTGCTCTATAATAAGAAAGAAGATGAACCAGCGAATAGATTCAATAAGTACTTCCATGGAGACAGGGGTGGATAATATTGTCAATATTTTTATGATAGAAAGATTTATTTTCTCAAATATAAACAGACCGTAAGTATGAATATAGCGTTTTCGTATGACATCTATGACTAAAAAGATGGATACTGCCACCTCCGCACTAAGTGATGCGATAGCTGCACCTTCGATACCCATCTCCTTAAAACCAAAATTTCCAAATATCAGTAGATAGTCAAGCGATATATTTGTGAGTGCGAGCAGTAGCGTAGCCCCAATAAAGATTTTGGTTCGAGAAATACCAACATAAAAAGCACTTAGTGCCAGATTTAAAGCATGAAAAAAAAGTCCATAAATAGCAATGTTCAAGTACATATTTACAGATTCATGAATCTCTTTTGATTGAAATAATTCTATAGTAGCATGTGGAACTGCAAACAGAACGAATAGCACCATTATGGCGCTGATTACAGAGAGTATATATAAACCTTGATTAAACACTTTACCTATCTCTAGATGTTTCTCTTCTCCAGCTCTACGGCCTATGGTTATCTGAATCCCATCTACAAATCCTAAGATTAGAAAGATAGCGATGGCATATATAGTGTCTGCTAATCCTAAAGCTGCTAGTTCAGTCACTCCATAATGAGATAAAAATATCGCATCTGTTACACCGACAATAGTCTCACTTATGCTGGCTATGATTAAAGGGAACGACAGAATCCAAATATTTCGATAAGTCGGTAAAAACTTTGTTAATCCTGTCATGTGTAAATCCTAAATACTATTAAATCAACTTAATATCGTATGACTTACGATTTAAATGCATCACCATACAGGATAAAAGAGCCCCACTTTTTAAAAATTCACTCATATTAAAAAATGCGACTTCAAAACCGTATTGTACAGCTATATCTTCAAGTGTACGATTTTTTTTACGTTCACTTTCATAATATTCATCACCTCTTTTCATCTCATGTATATTTGAAGCATTTAATATGGTATTTCCCATTCTTACTGAATTACAAATACCTGAAAAAGCATCATTTTGAGGGATATCTATGATATTAGTAACTGCTTCTAAGCTTTTTATCTCCTCTTTTGAGTACATTGATGTAGATATCATAGTATCTTCTTTAGTTAAGGGGAATACTGTACAATCAAGATGATATAGATATTGATCTTTCTCTTCAAGTTTAATAATTTTCATATCAAACTGCTCTTCCATCCACTCATAAGCACGTTTGTCTGATCTTATACCGTATCCACCTATGTAAACATTGTCATAAAGATGTTTTAACTCCGCCTCACCTTCAAAATGATATGGAGACACTATTGCATCATAGCCCATATCATTGAAAAAATGTTCTCCGACGCTTGTCTCTGGTATACGGACTTTAGAGCTGAAATTAGAGAGTATAACACTGTTATGGTCTGATAGATGGTCTACTACAATCCCTAAATTTGCTGTATACACAAGATCTTGAAGTCCTTGTAATCTAGGGGTAGGAAGAAGATATACTACAGATTCAGCTGCCATAAAATTATAAAGTTGTAAAAACTGATCGACTGCTTTTTTGATATCAATATGGCGCTCATCTGGTCTTAACTCTTGCATCCAGACATTATTAGCAGTCTGAGCTTGCAGTGAAAAAGGAACATTTAGTAGGTAAGCCGGACGTTCTAAAGTAGTCGGATTCATATCAGGTAGTGCTACTGATTCACCTGAGAGGATATTTTTTCTTGTATCGTATGCCAGCATTTTTGTTTTTACTCCTTGTAATCTGCTTTTATAATTTTTACTAACGGGTCTACACCTGCTTCTACATGCATACCGACATTTAAAACTGGTTCATATTTAAAAAATTTTGAAAGAGGAATAATAAGATCGACTTGTGAACCGTATCGAATCTGTGAAAAGCGTTGATTCTGCGTAAAACTCTGGTTCTGTTTGAGTCTAAAAGGAGTAATGCAATCTACATCATAATCTGCAATTTGTAGAATATAGTACTCTTGTCCTAGGTCCATACTGAAAACGGTATTTAAGATACGCTGATTTTTAAAAAGATACTCTGCATTTACAGTATTTAATTTCAATTCATCGATGATTTTCTTTTCAATATCAAGCATTGGTAAGTTATAACTGCTGATATTTGCAAGTTCTTTATAGCTAAGACGACCGCGGTAAGGGATACGGTTAATATGGACATCGTAAAATGTCATAAAAACCCCTATGACAAGGCTCTCTTTATCGTATTCATCTTTATGCATAGCATCCCGGAGAGAATATGACTTACCCTTTATATCAACAATGGATTCATCAGGTTTTACAGTTTTAGCATATAAAATCACACCATCTGCAGGAGCAAAAAAATATGAACTGTCCGCATAAAGAGGACGACTTGGGTCACGAAAGAAGAACTCTTCGCTTAGCCATCTCATAGAGCTACCCTTTACCTTTGATACATCAGTTTCCACCCATTCGTCCAATGTTTTGGCCATCTATACTCATCCAGTTTAAATAAATTATAATTATACTAACGTAGTTTACATTAAATAAAGCTCTTAATAACTGATAAAAATATACTTTTTTGCTAAAATAACGTAACAAGGATAACAATGAAAAAGATACACTTAGTGAGTTCTATACTGTTAAGCATTAATTTACATGGAGCGGATAAAGCCAAATGTGAAGAGCTATTCAGAAGTGCTATTTTTAATTTTTATTTAGAAAATAGTTGTAAATTTAACAAGCATATATCTTCTGCTATACGTAAAGAGTTTGGAAATCAAAATTGTACAGAGATGTTCAGTGATAATGATATGAAAAAGTTAAACAGCGATGTCTTAGGTGAGAGCTATCAAAAAATGAAAAAGGTTGGCAGAGATGACTTTTGTAGAAGTAATAAAAACAACTATGATAAACTTCAAATTATATATCTAGAATCCTCTAAACAGTGAAGGAATAAACGCATCTTCACCTATCTCTAGCGCATGATCTAGCTTTTTTACTAATCTATCTTTATCTCTGGGAAGAGTACCGGATAAGTGAAGTGCATTAGAGGCATGATTAGATCTGAATATGATTTTATTAGTAGGATGAAGCAATTCTAAAAATCTTTTCTGTTCTTGAAGTACTTGAAAGTCATCAAGTGCCATGAAATCATTAAAGTGTTTATGGAAGTTCTCTTTTGCATCTTCCTCTAGACCCAACTGTAGAGTTGAGAGATAGTTAACTCTAGTAGCATTTATAATCTTCGCTGTCTCTTCTATATGTTCTTTAGAGTATTTTTCACCGCCTATTCCTAAAATAACTGTTGCAGATATTTTCATCCCTGAGTCAGAAGCTCTGTTAAGTGAGTCAATAATCTCATGTTGGTTCACTCCTTTAGTAATATTTTTTAGTATTAGGTCACTACCTGTCTCAATACCGTAGTAGATAAGGTTTAACTTGTTTTCATAAAGGATTTTTAACTCTTCTTGTGTTTTACTCAGGATATTCTGGGAAGAAGCGTAGAGCGACACTCTTCTTAGTTTGGGAAATGAATTTTGAAGGTATTTCAGTATAGTTAACAAATGTTCACTTGGCAAAGAGAGTGCATCTCCGTCGGCTAAAAATATCTTGTGAGTATCTTGATAAACCACAGCTACTACATCTATATCTTTATAAACATCTTCTAATTTTCGCACCTCATAGTTCTTGGTTTTATACATAGAGCAAAAACTGCAGTTATTATAACTGCACCCTAATGTTACTTGTATAATTAAATTGTCTGCTTCTGCCGGTGGTCTAAATAGTGGGTAGTCATACTCTATCATCTTAAAAGTATATCAAACTCTCTTGGAATATTAAGTGCTCTAGCTAAGTAAAATAGAGGAAATCACCTTTTATATGATAAGTTTTAACTTCACACTCACCTACTTTCAAATATACCTAATATGCATTAATTTAATAGGGTTCATATTTTACACTTACGATAAGCTGCAATCATTGAAAAATATAAAAAACATTAAACGAGTACCTGAAAACAGACTACTCTTTACAACTTTACTTGGAGGAACAGTTGGTTCTATGATAGCTATGTTTACATTTAGACATAAAATTAAAAAGCCGTCATTTATCGTAAAGTTCAGTATTGTAGTTATAATACAGGTATCACTAATATACTTATATATAAACCAAGGTCTAAATCTATTATGAATCCATCACAGCGACGAGAAATCAAAAATAAAATCACTCAAGATATAGAGCTGACACAAAAAGAGATAACTGAGCTAGAAGAGAAAACCAAGCCTATTGCACCAGACTGCTCCATTGGAAGACTGACTCGTCAAGAGATGATACAAGAACAGCAGGTGAATGAGCATGCTCTTAGTGAAGCAAGAATAAAATTAAATAAACTCAACTATGCCTCTAAAAAGGTTAAAAAAGAAGATTACGGTATCTGTATGGAGTGTGAGGAAGATATTTTATTTGAAAGATTGATGCTGGTTCCCGAATCATCTCATTGTGTTAACTGTAAACAAGAGTTAGGTCTGTAAAAGTATGTTTAAAAAGAGATTAGAGATTACTTTTATAAGTGTCATACTGATATCTATAGCAGTTCTCGGAAACAACTACTACAACAGCTACTCTTTTAAAAACAGTAATATTCCAGATAGTTATAAACAACGAATCTTAGATAAAGAGAAAGAGGTACTGCAACATATGCAAAAGAGCTATGGCTATGCATACAAATTTCCACTTATTGTTACGGATAAATTCAAAGGAAGGCTATATGGTCTTACATCTTTTGAAAATGGAGAGATAAAAATTTATCTAAATAAGAAAGTGATGCAAGAGAGTATGGATTATATGGTTGATAGTGTTGTTGCTCACGAGTATGCTCACGCTCTACTTTTTAAGCAGGGTTATCTTCACTCTAAAGATGATGGACACTCCAAACTATGGCAACAAACCTGCACTAAACTTGGTGGTATTGATTGTCAACAGTATGTTGATCAACAAGAGATTATCATGGCAAAAATGCCATTTAAATAAATGCTGCTAGATACCCAAGGCAGTGTTTATGGCATTTTGTAAACCGCTGTTTTCCGGTGAAATCGAAAATTCAGATTTTGAAAACGTAACAGTTACAGACTCAGAATTATTATTGGAAGTTTTTTCAGCTATTAAAGTATTACTTTTAAACTCTGTTGTACTCCAACCCTCTCTTTCTACTGTGTTCTTAACAACATCATACATTTGTGTTTGAGTTAGTTTCAGACCAACTGCTGAACTCTCCATAAAACGTACTTCCTGTTCAAATATATCTTCAGTAGATGTATCTACTCCTTGTGCTGTAAAATACCATACAAAATAAACCCCGATTAAAATCGCCCCTAATATCTTTGCCATATTTAACATCCCCTTTAATTTTATCAGACCACTATAGCATTAATTAAAGTTGAATAAAAATGGCATTTTAAATCACTAAATAAAATAAATTATGATACAATCAAGAATAATAGAAAATAGGAGGAAAACAATGATACTTCCAGAAATGAAAAAAGTTATAAAATATGCGATAGAGCTTGATATTGCACACCTTGAAACATTTACGGGTTATATGGGTGATAAGGTTTTAAAAATCTCAACACCCAGTATGACCAGTGTTGGTCTAATAAGAAAGTTTTTAGAAAATATGGACTTAACTTATAAGTTTGATCCAGAGTACAAAACATCTGCTAAACAAGATCAACTGTATTTAATATTTGTCGGTGTAGAAGACCCAAGTATGCTTAGGCTGAAAAGAGTTTAATTAATTTTTGCAATCTGTCATATTTTTAGTTTAGAAAAGGTTTTTATGCGAAAATCATAAAATCTACTCTAAAAGACGGAGGGAAGTTTTGAAATATTTAAAAACAGGTTATATGAAAGTGAAGATTTTACTACATCAGATTAAAAAGTGTAGTTTGTAATTTTTTGATTATTGAAGTTTTGTTGTCGAATGGTGTGGACGAAAGGACTAAGCCTAAGCAATCGGAATAAGCAATATGGCTATCAACTTACAAGACTTTAAACAAACTAAATATCCTAATACCTATACAATAGCTTCAACAAGGACGTAGAAAAGGGTTACAAGTACCTTATGTGGATTAAGATAGAAAGTTTGATTTATTAAAGGTTCAAGGGAGTTGTTACTTAGCAAAAAGTGTTGATACTGGAATAGGTGGTTATAGATTATGCGGAGTGGCTGAATAGAGAATACTATGGATAAAATACTAATTTATGTGGGAATTGCTTTAGTAGTTGCCGGGCTTCTTTGGCATTATACACCAGGTCTTTTTAGCTGGGTAGGTAACTTACCTGGAGACATAAAATATAAAACACAAGACACTAGCTTTTATTTTCCTATAACTTCTATGATAGTGATCAGTATTGTAATGTCTATTTTATTTAAAGTCTTTGGAAAGTAAAAAATACAAGATATTCTTAATCTTTTAATTGTTTTTTTAGTTTTATTGTTTCAACATAAAGCTCAATGACTTTTGTAATCCGTTCACTCACTTCTTTTTTGGATGCAATACTTCTAAG
>JBDLHW010000104.1:0-6974 GCA_039715155.1 Campylobacterota bacterium
CAACTTCTCTTGGGGGGGTACTGCTGTTTTAAAAAAAACCTCCATAACCGTTTTTTTTGACCCCACAAAAGCTTTATCGCTGACATACATTGAACCATCATACCCACTTGCCCAGTACTTCTCATCTTTAAACCCAAAATCTGCCTTATCAAAAGCGATACGTGGGAATACTATAAAAAGGATGACAACAGCAGGAAGTGAGAGTAAGAAAAGGGAACTAGTGAACTTTAAAACCTCTTTTAAAGTGCTGTCCATCCTTGCCCAAATACTCAACAACACAAAAACAAAAAATGTAAAAACAGAGTATATAAGCATACTAATGGTGTCAAAAAAGAAAAAACTGAGTAGCAACAACATCGCTGGTGTAGCTTTTAAGTAACTGTTTATCTCTCTAGTTAATCTTTGTAATGTAAAGGCTAAAATGAGTAAAGAACTCACTATAGATACAAAAAACTGCATTCTTGAAAAATCAGAGAAGTTATAACTACTAAAAAAAGAGAGTGCTATAGAGAGTAAACCTATCATTAAAACTATTATCGTATCTTTTGTTTTTACAGTCTCTTTTCTCATATAGAGTAGTACAATAAAAAGATAAAAGAACATAAATGATTTTAAAACAAAAAGGTGAGGTATTAATGCCAACACTATAGCAATATCCAACAGTTGTTGCAGTGTAGGTTTTCTAGTACTGAGCAAGCGCGTCAAGAATTGCATCTATACCTACCTTTTTTGAATCAAATATACTTGAACCTAACTCAAGTTTAAAGTCATATTCATACTTCTCAGCTTCTAAAACCCACAGTGTTAACTGTGAGAGTCTCTCCTCTGTATCTCCAGTAAGTTCACTAAATGAAAAAAATAGTTTCTCTTGTTCTTGAGCATACTCAAACCGTTTTCCCATGAGTCTGTCACTTTTTGCCAGAGAAGCCCAGTGGATTGCTGAGAAGTTCTCCCCTTGTTCAAACCGTGTTAAGCCCTTAAAGTCATCCAAATCTCCGCTACTGCTTTTAGCTTGTGACATCTTCTGTAACAAAGAGATGCCTTGAGGATTTGGATAGACAACTACTTTTTCCTCAAGTAAAAAATCTCGAAATTTTCTTTCATGTATCAAAGGGAAAAATGATTCTACATGCATAGTCCCAAGCTTCTGTTCTCCACGTTTTAAAAAAGAGAGATCCAAAGAGATCACTTTAGAGTTATTGGAGGCTAAGTTGCTGAGATAGCTGTTTTTACCCTCATAACTAAAATCTAAATCGTAGATAGAGTAGTTTGCACTATTGTCTACTATAAATGTTAAAGGGGTGTTTTTTGTAGCGAAAGCTCTCGTATTTGATAAAAGTTTTAACTCAAGAGGAGAGAGGTTTAACATCCCAAATATTGTTGATGTACCAGCAACTGCAGTCAGAAAGAACATCATAATATATACAATATTATAGTTGTGCATATATGCCTGAATAAATAGGCTGACTATTGCGAGCACAAGAAGTATAAAATACTTCGTAGCACGCACTTTTACACTTTTATGTATCGATAGTAAGGTTTTTAGTAATTGCATCGACAATCTCTTGATGTGTCATTTGCGACTTGATTGGCTCTAAGCGATGATGTATTACATAAGGTAAAATATCAAGCAGATCAGAGGGGATTACAAAATCTCTTAAAGCTATAGACGCCCACGCTTTAGATATGCCAAGAAGTATAAGTGCCGCACGTGGCGATAAACCATTTTGAAACAGACCACTTTCTCTAGTAAAGAGTAGTATATCCTGAATCAAATCGATGATAGACTCTTCTACATAAACATCTTCATGTGATTTTTTTAACCCTGCTATCTCTTCAGACTTTAAAGGTGTCAACTCCTTTAAAGAGATTTGATTTTTATGTTGTAATATTGCACGTTCAGCCTCATAACTTGGATACCCCAAAGAGAAGACTAAAGCAAATCTATCAAGCTGTGAAGATGGAAGTTCATAGGTTCCCACCTCTTCACTTGGGTTTTTTGTTGCTATAACAAAAAAAGGTGTTGGCAGTTGATACTCAACTCCATCTATACTCACCTGTTTCTCTTCCATAGCCTCCAAAAGTGCACTCTGCGTTTTTGATGATGCTCTATTTATCTCATCAGCAAGTAAAAACTGAGTAAATACAGGCCCTTTTTTAAAATTAAAAGTCCCATCTTTTGTGTTATAAAAATTCACCCCTAAGATATCTGAAGGGAGTAGATCACTCGTAAACTGAATACGAGAGTACTCTAGTCCAAGTACATAAGAGAGCGTCTTTGCAAGTGTGGTTTTCCCAACACCTGGAAGGTCCTCTATAAGTATATGAGTGTCAGCCAAAAAAGCAGCAAGAGCCAGTTTGACCTGCTTCTCTTTACCCAAAACAAGTCTTTGCGTTTGTGTCAGTACTTGTTCAACAATCTCTTTATTTCTCTTCATAAGAGTGATTGTAGCAGGTGTTTTTAAATACTAAAACTTAAAATAATTCTACAACTTAATTTTTGAAAAGTTCTCAGTGGAATATCCTCTATAAATTAAACAGTTACTAACACAGAACAGGGAGAAATAAACTCTTTTCATTACTTTAGTTTTTTTATGATAGAATATAATAAGTCGGCGTGATAGAGATATCTAAAAGTTTAGGTACTATCCCATATCTAGCACTGATCATTCAAAGTGGTTAGCTAACTTATTTTAGGAGAATTTATTATGAAAACGGAAAATAAAGAAAAATTAGAACAGATTGTAGCACTTGTTGACAAAGCGATGGTTGACCCTGATATTGATATTGATTACTGTATACCTGGCGTAAAAACGACGTTGGAGAACTGCGATGAATCAGGCGACCCTTACATTTTAGTAACATATGTGGTTAGCCAGTACACTAAACCTACGCGTACAATACATTTAGGTGCGACCATGCTTAAAAGTACAGCTGAAGAAGTAGCTAATCAAGTTACTTTTTCTATTGAAGAGTTTAAAGGTGAAATAGATTCTGTAGAGATGGGTTAATCCCATCCCTATATGAAGTTTTATTTAGCTTGATCAACTATTCGCTAGCTTCAAGTTTTGACTGATAAACCTTACTTACATCCGCTATAAACGGACCTGTAAACATTTCTACTAAGGGTTCATCTTCATAGTGATACTCTGCAAATCCAAAAAAGTCCTCAGGTGTTATTTCATATTTATACATTTTATCTATTGCTTCTGTGTTTGAATTACTAAAAAAAAGTGCCCCTATCTCTTCCCCTAAATAAGGATACTTGCCACTCGCACTCTCTTGATAACATTTTTGTTCTAGCATCAACTCTTCGAGTTTATCAAGTCTATCGCCTTCTGCTTCTGATGCAACCCCAGTCTTAAGAATATTCATTACTAATTCATGCATCTCTTCTAATATTTTTGATTGTTCGCTCATATAATCCTCTTGATATTTTCATCTAAATATTTACCCATTAAAAGGTTTTCTTATTATATCTTTTACTACTAATTTAAAGTTAAAACAAGTTCTTTAATCCTCATCTTCATCATTAATGCCAAGATTATCCATAAACTGTTCTGCAAGTATGTTTGCTTTTTTATAAAACTTCTCAGCAATCTCCGGAACAAACATACTATCAATAACTTCTTTAAAGAGCTTCAACCAACGCTCAAACGTTTCTCTATACATCGGTCCTATAAATGCATGGGGAGGAAAAGGGTGACCATTATAACCCTTCTCTTCAGCCATCATGAGAAGCCAAAAGCTATCTAATGTATGTAGGTGTTCATACCATTTACCATTATTTAAATCATCTCCTAATGCATTAATGAAGTATGGACTTAAAATATCATCTTTAAGCACTACTGCATAAAATTGACGTACCATTTTTTCTACATTGCTTCTATCTACTGTATCGTAAAGCATACCCTCTCCTACTCTTAGTAATGTGAGTATAGCTAAATTTTATTATCAGATTTATGAGTCTAGTTACATTTCATTAATTCAACTATATTTCTTTGGGCAAACTTTTTTTATTCTTAACTATTCGCACTGATTCAGTTTGCATATTATAAGTTTAATTTATTTTAATATCATTTATTAAGCAGTTATTAGAATGTTTTATTTTAATACTATCTTACTCTAGCACGAAGTTTGAATGAGAGTTCATTTAGTTACAGTGTCTATCTAATGTTGTGAAATTGACACTGTTATTGTGGGATAAAAGAATCCCCTGTTAGGAGAAATATCATGTCACAAGCACAAAAAGAAAAATTACAGACAGTAATTGAACTAATTGACAAAGTTGCAGTAAACCCCGATGTTACAGTTGACTACTTCATTCCTGGTGTTTTAGTTACTGAGGATGTAGATGGCAGTGGTGAGAGTGGTGGTCCATATATCCAGTTCACATACATTCTAAATGGTTCACCACATGTACAGCATATGCCTTTAACACATGGTTATCTTGAAAAAACTGCTGAAGATTTAGCAAACTTGGTTACTTTTTCTCTTCAGCGTTTTATGGAAGAGATTGATTCACGTCAACATGGTGCACAGTAAGAAGTAGATCGATAAAGCTTCTAAATCTAGGAGGATCTTATGAGAAATGCTATATCTAAATACTTTAACATATATGTTCTCGTTGCCTTGATAGGTGGATTCTCTTTTTTTTATCTTTTTTCATTTGCATTTGTACTTAATGACGTAGCAAACGGTTCAAGTTCACAAATGAAAAAAGAGTATATGGAAAAGAAGAGACAACTCTGTTTAAGTGACCCTACTCAATGTTAAGTGGCACAAATAGATTAAGATGATTTTTTTGGTATCACAATAGTAAACCGTGCTCCTCTAGAGCTATTTATAACATCTATGGAGCCATTTATGTGTGTATCAATAATCATCTTGGACATATATAATCCCAAACCAGTACCATTCTCAGACTTACTACTAAAGTATGGCTCAAAAATCCTCTCCAAAATATCACTCTCTATTCCACCCGCATTATCTTCAATAGAGATACTTATCTCTTCATCAGAGCTATCTATACTTATCCAAATTTTCCTCTCATGTATCTCTCTTTGGACTAACACATCAGCAGCATTGTTAATAATGTTAATAAGGACCTGAACTATCTCATTGGCATAAGTATCCAAATACTCTTTTTTTGACTCTATAACACTCATCTTAATATTAGCCATAATAAGTCTGTGTTCCGTAAATTGGCGTGCGCGTTCAACGAGACTGTTTATCTCAACATTTTTGGCAGATTTTTCCGGTTTAAAATAGGTCTGAAAATCATCTATCGTCTCAGACAGATAAACCATAGTATCAGAAATCCTCTCAAATATCTCATCATATTTACTGGATTCTTTACCTTCCATTATTGAGTTTACTCTCTCATTTGCAATAAGAAGTGTTGTTGTTGATAGAGGCTGTCTCCATTGATGTGCAATCATGCTCATCATCTCACCCATAGCAGCAAAACGAGACTGTTCAATTATAAAATTTTGCTGTTCAATAATCTCTTTCTCAAAATTAATAATCTTCTTGGCATACGCTCGGATGAAAAGACTCAAAATAATTAGCCCCAAAACTGCACTTACAATAGTTGTTTGAGAAAGTTCAAGATCATAAAACAGGTTGACAACAATTATGGTAACAATGGAGGCAACAGTAATCAAATTACCCGCGTAAATATCACCTACTATATAAGCTGCGACTACAAGAAGGTAGAACCAAATAATACGAAACTCATCATCTGGAACAAACAATAAGGCTGATATAAAAGTAATGAATGCAAATATATACATTAAATACGTACACTGCTTATAGCGTGCTTTACCGCCACGTAACCTTACGATAAGTATGATAGAGACCGTAGACAAAATGTAATCCATTGTTGTATGTATCGTCCCAATAGGGTTGATACCAAGTGTACTTATAATAGCAAACATAAGTGAGAACAGTGCCATTACCAATAGGATAGTATTTAACATTTGATACTGAAATCTTAATAGAAGTTCATCTTTGCCAAATGAGTAACCACTAGTAAGAAAATTACTATAAAATGAAATATTTTTTTTCTGCATATCGTATTTTTATAACCTTAATATTTCACAATTGTACATCATAAATACTTATATTATGATTTTTTGAGCCTTATTTATATTAAGAGAGCTTAACTCTCTCATTAATAGGAAATATCTGTTCTTCATTCTCAAATGAAGTTTCTATGATTCGATTGCTCTGGATTGTAATATAGCCATAAACTGGACTTATGAAATAGTTATTTTTCTCAGCGGCATGCTTAAAATAGTTAATAGAATAAGTTTGCTTATCAGCATCCATAAACTTATACACAATAAAATTTTCATAGACAAATATTTCAGCCTCTTCATCCGAACTCATCTCTAATACAATTTTTTCAATTAAGTTATATTTTCCTCTGCCGTACTTGCCAAATAGATAGTGTTGCATAACAAGATCTACTACTGCGAGTCTACACATCATCACCTCTTCTCTTGGGACACCTTTGCGGGTATTGTGTGCACATATATCGGATAAAAACTCTCCTGGACCATTAACATCTTCAATAGAACTCTCTTTAGCACCCTTTAGAATATCTAAATCAATACCGCTCCCCTCAGCAAAGCTTCTGGAAATAATATTGCCAAAATTTCCGGCATTTAACTCTTTTAACACAAACTCTCTTGCATCTTTTTCTGTTTTTATACGCCTAAGAACTTCATCTCTCACTTGTTGAATAGCTTGAATGCGGTTTGACATCTTTATGCCTCTATATCTTTATATTTAGTATGTTATAAGAAACTACTCTGCCTTTTAAGCTCTACAATAATCTCTTTTTGTCTATTATAAACATACTCCATTAAAATTGCTTCACTGGCTTGGTTTTCATATAGGTTTACAATAACTTTACAGTAATCCTTATCACACATAATAAATTTAACTTCTGCTTCTAATGATAACTT
>JBDLHW010000105.1:0-6752 GCA_039715155.1 Campylobacterota bacterium
GCAACTCCTTTTGCTACAAGTTTCTCTAAAACCTTGTTAATTTTAATGAATACACAATTTTATATAAAGTAGAACATATGGACTCCATTACAAAAAACACACTCGTAGCTATCTCACTTATAACTAAAGATGAAGCAGGTAATCTATTAGAAGAAAATGAAGAGATCATGTATCTTCATGGAAATCATGGACAAATATTTCAAAAGCTTGAGAATGAACTAGAAGGGAAAAAGCCAGGTGATCGTTTTAACCTTTTTCTTACCCCTAAAGAGGCTTTCGGACAATATGATGAATCTTTACTAACAAAGGAACCACTAAATGAACTTCCAGAAGATATCGCTTTAGGTATGGAGTTTGAATCTGAGAATAAAGATACAATATGGGTCGTTGAACACATACAAGATGGCTATGCTATTTTAAATGCAAATCATGAATTGGCAGGCGTACCAATAAGAATTACTGGAAAGGTTTTAGAGCTTGAACAGCTTTCCGATGAAAGGGCACAAGAGATCCTCAATATGGAACATACACATTAAGACCAATAAACTTATTAAACTCTGTACGGTATCAGGATAGGCACTCTTCACATACCCCGTTGAGTGTGATATTGATGGTATTTACCCTATGTTGCTTTGCCATATTGGAAAAATAAAGCGCATCATCAAAACCTAATTCGCCCAAGCAGATCACCTTGTTACACTTCTCACATTGGAAATGTGGATGAGCCCTGGTACCTTGTCGAGTATACTCGTATTGGATCACACCATCTTTTCCCAGGAACTCTTGCACAAGTTTTTTTTCATAAAATTGCTGTAGTGTTCGGTAAACGGTTACAAGGTTCACAGAAGTCTCTTTTTGACATTGGGCATGCAGGCTGTTGACAGCTATGGGTCCTTCGCTGCTTTTAAGGATATGCAGCAAAATACTCTTGGCTTTGGTATTTTTAATACCTTTTTCTCTGAGCTCTTCTTTTATTTCTTCGTTATTCATGTAAACCATTATAGATAATCTTGCTTAAATCCTTCAAAGTATATCCCCTATTTATTCTCTTCCACAATTATCAACACTTTCTCATATTGCTCTTTGGTTAAAATTTTAGCCAATGTATTAAGTGCATCAATATGACCATTGGTAATATCTCTTTTGATATCTATCAACGCTTCAATATCTACTTTTAAATCCTCTTTACTTTTTTGTTCTTTGAGTACGGCCGTAGTGATTTTTTCTTCTAGTTGCTCTGCTATTTTAATTTTCCCGTGAACTTTAGTACGAATATTTTCAAATATTTGAGTTTTTATTTTTTCCTTTTGCTCTTTGTTAATCTTTAGTATTTCTTTGTTAGAAGCCATTAATCTTTTAAGATGAGGAAGTGCTACAAGTTCGGCTACTTTATGTTGCGTTCTTGCATAAGAAGCAACTTTCTCTCCTGTCATTTTTAGATTCATCTCTTTTTTATCTAGTGGTACATTGGTATCTGCCATAAGTGCTGTTGTCATCACTAGTGTCAATGTTGTTATCATAATTTTTTTCATAATTTTCCTTTTTGTTTATATTTTTTCTATTTTAGTGTTTAAATCTAGTTGGGAATAACTTCTCAACCTATCCGTCGATTCAATATCACTCATAAATAATAATTTATTGTGAATGAGATCCATTGCTACTTTTATTTCTTTATTATTCATGTAAACCATTCAAAGCATATGTCCTAACTGATTTTTTTTCACCTCTAAATACCTTTCATTATATTTCTGTACCTCAGCAATAGCAGGGATTCGCTGTATAATATCTAGTCCCAAGCTTTCTATATAATCAATTTTTCTAGGGTTATTGGTTACCAGTCTCATCTTTGTCACCCCCAAATCTTTCAGTATAAATCCTACTGCACTGTAGTCTCTCTCATCTGCCTTAAAGCCAAGTTGTAGATTTGCCTCAACAGTATTATAACCCTCATCTTGAAGTTGATAGGCATTGACCTTGTTTACCAGTCCAATGTTTCTGCCTTCCTGACGATGATAAATGACCAATCCACCTTTTTGGGAGATCAATTTTAATGCTAGATCTAACTGACTATTACAGTCACACTTTAGACTGCCAAGTGCGTCACCCGTAAGACACTCTGAATGGATACGTACCATAGGATCATCCAATGTAGAGAAATCCTGGCTCAAAATAGCTAAATGTTCTTGATTGCCATCTCTATAAGCTTTTATCTTAAATGTACCATGTCTTGTTGGTAACTTGGCTACATTTGATTGGACTATTGCGTCCATCCGACTTTTAGAAACGTATCCTTCTGAACCGTCAAGCATTATATTTCTCATCTTACCACCTATCCATAATAATTTTATAAAGTATAGTAGCATAAGAAAATATAAATGCAAATTAATTGCATTTATTATACAATGCTGCAAAATTTATAGATATGACAAATATCTACTTATCATTTTGATTTGAGTTCTTGTCCTTCTGTTATCATGATGAGTTCACTTTTTGCTTTATGTGCATTTCTTGTAAAACATATAAAAAGAGTATAACAACATATAATCTTAAAAAATTAATCAAATTAAGTTCATAAAGACAATACAATACACTTAAAAGAATCTATAGGATACGATTTGTCATGCATATAACAAAAATCATCTTTTTACTTTCACTTATGTTCCAGTTTAGCTATGGCTGTGCAACATGTATGCTCATAGTTCCATCTGTTGAACTAGATGTTAAGCTGCACATAGAAGAGAAAGAACTCCATACCATCCATTTCAGATGGAACTTTTCAGATACATTCACAAAAGAGATGATAACTCAGTATGACAAAAATAGAAATGGAACCCTTGACAAAAAAGAACTAGACACTATACTCCAGGTCAAACTTGACTACCTTGTACCAAAAAATATGCTAACATCCATACAGTATGCTGATGAAAATGCTTCTGAACCCACAGACTTACATCCAAGCTTTGAAAACTATGCTATAAAAGTAGTAAATGACTCCCTGGTCTTTTCTTACAATGCCAAGCTCCAAAAAGATATATCGGACAATGACAGTTTAGCCATTACACTTGTTGATGATGAAGGTTATTTCACTTTTAGAATGAAAGAACTTGACATAAACAAATGTGACTTTGCCTACTCAAAAAATCTCTATCTGTTTACAGCTTCCATGCTCTTTCGAGACAAATCACTCATCCATGAAATAGCTGAGCCAGAGAACCCACAGCATACTAAAACAGAGCCTGTCATCGAAAAAAATGGAGCGGAGGATATAGCCCCTGAGAGGGAAGAGAGCGAAGAGCCTTTTCAAGAAAGTCTTTTAAAGTCAAGCATGGAAAAGATCAAATCACTTTTTGAGTCCATCAAAGATGAAAAAAACCCGATGACCTATCTTGTTTTACTCTTCTTTGCTTTTGTATACGGTGTCATACATGCTATGGGGCCGGGACATGGAAAAACACTTGTGGCAAGTTACTTCCTCTCTAATGACAGATCTTACTCTAAAGCTTTTTTTATCTCACTGGCTATTGGGGTGGTACATACCTTTTCCGCCTTTATATTAACCCTTGTGATCTATTTTCTGGTCAATACACTATTGGCACAGTTTTTAGATGATACCGTCTATTATACTACTAAAATCTCTGCTCTTATCATCATCGCCATAGCCCTCTACTTGATATACAAAAAATATCTACTCTATAGACAAATAGAAAAGGAGAAAAAAGAACCACAATTAAAGTTTAGCACTTCCCCTGTTCACCTCTCTACTTGTGGCTGCGCATCTTGCAAAGTAGATAAAAACTCTACAGACACTGCACTGATCATCTCTGCAGGGATCATACCATGTCCCGGAACCACTACACTCTTTATCTTTGCGATATCGACAGGTCTTTACTATGCAGGATTTATCTCTGCTTTGGTTATGAGCCTGGGTATGAGTACAGTAATTTTCCTCTCAGCACTCTTAAGTACTGTTATACGTAAGAAAGTACTCAGGTCAAGTGATACGTTGAAAAAATATTTAGAGTTTGGGAGCTTAGCACTTATTCTGATTTTAGGTAGTCTATTACTGTTTTTCTAATGCTGAAATTTAACCAATACAAGCAAGAGATACATTAGAAGTTTTTTAGACCGAATCTCCTTAAATGGAGAATGCGAAGAGCTGCATACTATTCAAAGGTATCATTGCCAATTCAGATACGAACAGCTGATAAGGCTACAAAAGGTGAAAATGATCTAAAAAGTGAGATAGTAATGGGCTGTTCCAAGCCACCAAAATGGTGACTTTTAGAAGTGCCCATAGTATTTTAAGCGCCTGTACTACAAGCACTTACACCTGGAGGTGTAGTCGGCTGGATCGCCTGGTTATCAGCACCACCTTCTGCATTGACCTTGTCGATAAATGTAAGAAGCTTGCTTGCAGCTTCCTGGTAACGTTTTGCCGTCTCAGAGTCTGCATTATGATATGTTACAGGTTTCCCTGTATCTCCACCTATTCTGATCGCAGGTTCTATTGGTATACGAGCAATGAGCTCTGTATCGTACTCAAGTGCTACTGGAGCTGTTGTTCCCATACCAAAGATATCTGATTCAGTATCACACTCAGGACAGATAAATCCAGACATATTTTCAATAACACCTGCTGTTGGGATATGAAGCTTTTGGAACATGTCAAGTGAACGTCTTGAATCATCTAAAGATACTTCCTGTGGTGTTGTTACAGTAATACCTGCAGTTACGGGTACAGACTGAGCCAGTGACAACTGTGCATCACCTGTTCCAGGAGGCATATCGATCACCAATACATCCAGTTCAGACCATAGAATGTCTCTTAAGAACTGCTCTATCGCTTTCATAATCATAGAACCTCTCCAGATTAAAGACTGTCCGGGCTCCATGAGTGAACCCATAGACATGATCTCTACACCATATGCTTTAAGTGGCTGTACTTTGTTGCCCTGGATTTCAGGTTTTTGATCATCAACACCCATCATACGAGGGATGTTCGGTCCATAGATATCTGCATCAAGAAGACCTACTTTTTTACCCTGCATTGCCATGGCAACTGCCAAGTTCACTGAAGTTGTTGATTTACCAACCCCACCTTTTCCTGAACTTACCATCACAAAGTTCTTCACATGTGGTGCAATATTTTTACCGCTTACAGAGTTTGACATCTGTTTTGGAGCCTGAGGCGCAGTGATATTAATATTGATGTCTGCACAACCAAGCTTTTGAAGCTCTTTTGTTGCCTCTTCTGTAAGTTGTGCTTTTACTTCATCTGCTGATGATGTAATATCAATTGTCAAGGAAACATTCGATCCATCAACAACGACATCTTTTACAAAACCAAAAGTTACGATATCTTTCGTAAACCCTGGATAAGTAACATTTTTTAATGCTTCTAGTACATTTTCTTGTGTCATATTGTTATCCTAAAAAATAATTTTATATACGAGTTATACCACTCAAATCTTAAAATTAGATTGTAAATAATAAAATGAGAGAAAATTTATCCTATTTGCTGTTTTACAGAAACTATAAAGCTTCAGGGCTGTATAATTCGTTACGATTTGAAACACAATAGGATCAGACTTGTTAAATACAACCCTTATACTCTTAGGTGCAGGCAGCTCCTCAAGATTTAAAAGCAGTGTCAAGAAACAGTGGCTCTACAGCACAGAATTGCCGTTATGGCTTCATGTTGCCCAACGTTTTGCCAACTGTGCAGATTTTGATGATATCATCATTGTCTCTTCTGCAGATGACATACAGCATATGAAGCATTTTGCCCCATACACCTATGTGCAAGGCGGTAACAGTAGACAAGAATCTTTGTCTAATGCACTGAAAGCTGTAGAGAGTACATATGTTATGGTCAGTGATATTGCAAGATGTTGTGTACCTGAAGATATGATACAGCGTATTTTGGATGCAAAAGAGAAAGCCGGATGTATTGTTCCTGTACTCCCTGTTACAGACACACTCTATCTTGACGAACAGCCTATAGACAGAGAGAAAGTAAAGATCATTCAGACACCTCAACTCTCTGTTACAAAAATGCTTAAAAAAGCACTAAAGACTGAAACACTTTTTACAGATGACAGCTCTGCTATTGCTTCTTTAGGTGAAAAAGTACATTTTGTAGAGGGATCTGCAGCAGCACATAAGCTCACCACTTTAGCTGACTTGCAAAAGCTGCCTTGTCTACAGGAAGCATCGACAAGAACACTGAGCGGTTTTGGCATAGACATACACCCTTTTGAAGAGGGTAAAGAGATGTTCTTGTGTGGTGTGAAGATCGATGTAGACTACGGATTTAAAGCGCACAGTGACGGCGATGTTGCCATACATGCACTTATCGATGCACTTTTGGGTGCTGCAGGTATGGGAGATATTGGTGAACTCTACCCCGATACTGACAAAGCATATGCAGGAGCAGACTCCAAAGTGCTTTTAAAAGACACAGTAAGACGTATTACCTCCTTTGGATACGAGATAGGTAACATAGACCTTACGATCATGGCCCAGGCACCTAAGCTTTTGCCATATAAAGAGGAGATGCGTACAACACTTGCTTCTCTTCTTGGACTTAGAAAAAACTTCGTCAATATCAAAGCCACCACTGCTGAAAAGCTTGGTTTTGTAGGACGCAAAGAGGGTGTGACGGTTCACGCCGTAGCAAATTTAACTTATAGGGTACTCATATGATACCTTGTTGTTCATAATGGGTTTTGCAAATGTAAGATTTTTCAAGA
>JBDLHW010000106.1:0-6726 GCA_039715155.1 Campylobacterota bacterium
AATAATTTTTAAAGAGTAATAAGTGAATGTATCAAGCGGAGAGCCTATAATTGATATATTGTAGTAGTACATTTATATCAATTATAGAATATAGTTAGTCAGTTAATTGTGAGCAATAAGTACCACTCGTACATAAAAACTTACCTCTTTTTGTGGTGTCAGCTTCTGTGCTATCATAATAAACAAAAGTATTGTTTGCACCTTTTAATCTAAATTGATATGTACCGCTTCCTGCGGTTGCACTCCATTTTCCATCGACACCGCTTTCATTAGATATGCCATATGTCAAAACACCACCAAAAAGTCCACCACTATCCATATTCGCTTCTGTTATCCAAGTTGAATCCCCCTTTATAAGTCTACTCTGTCTCTCTGTAACAATTGCAGAACGGATAGAAGCCACATCAGCCTTACCTTTAGATATTTGAGCATCAAGTCTAGTAGCTGCGAACTTCGGAACAGCAACCGCTGCCAAAATTCCCAGAACAACTATAACAAAAACAAGCTCAATCATTGTAAAAGCATTTTTTGATTTTTTCATAAAAATTCCTTATTTAAATATACTATTAATTGCATATATTAACATTTTTTAAATTATTTAAGTTTGAAGTTTGTAAAGATTTTATTTAAAGAAAAAATAGACTTACATATGTATTCCCAAGCAGGAGCCTGGGAACGAGAAAGAAGAATAGCTTACGGAGCTACTCCAACACCACCAAACGAGTACATTTTTGCTGTTGCAGCTGCATCTATAATACCATTAGCTATTGCTTTAGCTTCCACTCCAGCTAAAACTGGCGCTGGACAAGCACCCTGATCTCCAGAAGTTATAGTAAAGTTACCCTCAGCCAATTCAGCCGCAGTTGCTGCAATTGCGAAACAATTAAGTGACGCACCCTCACTAGCAGGAGTAATATTAGTAAAAGCTCCTTGAGACACATACTCCGCACCAAGGTTGCTTATAACCTGAGACGCATTTGTCATTTCTGCTGCAATTTTAGCATCAGTACGAGTAGCCGCAAGCTTTGGAATAGCAACCGCTGCTAAAATACCTAAAATAACGATAACGAAGATCAATTCGATCATTGTAAAACCAGCTCTTTTCATAAGAACTCCTTAGTTAATAAAAAATTGAGTTACACTAGTAACCTTAAAAGTAGTGTACGCCTAGTAATATTAAACTTTGCTTAAATTTAGTATATTTTAACACAACTTGTTTAATTTATCTAGTTGGAATAAAACTTGCTTATTAAAAACAACTATTGAAAAGGAGTATAAAATGAGTATCTCAACATCACGTGCACATGCCATAATTGACCAGGCTTTAGACTATAGAGCTGCCCGTCAAGACATGATTGCATCAAATATTGCAAATGCTGATACTCCTTTTTACAAACCAAGAGATGTGAGCTTCAAAGATGAGCTTTTAGCTCAAAAAGCAAAAATCTTTAATGACAACTCATCTCAGCTAGCTCTTGCTCAAACTGATGAGGGTCATATTCCACTTCAGAATGAGCAAGTAAACTCTAAAGCAAAGCTTTTTTACAGAGATGGTCACATGGCTAGAAATGATGGAAACTCTGTTGACATAGATGTAGAGACAACAGAGATGAGTAAAAACTCGATTATGTTTAATGCTCTTATAGCGTCCAGAAAAAAAAGTGCTGGAATTTTTAGAAGTGTAATCGAAGCTTCACAAAAGGTAAACTAAGATGAGTAATTTTTTAAGTAGCTTTGATATATCTGGATATGGACTTTCTGCTCAACGTGTACGTGTAAATACTATCTCTAGTAATATTGCCAATGCTCAAACAACTAGAACTGAAGAGGGTGGACCTTACAGACGTAAAGAGGTTGTTTTTAAGGCTATAGACTTTAATGAGCAGTTCAACAAAGCTCTTAGCGGCATGACAGATAGCGCAAAATATTCAGACCCCTTAGATGAAGGTTCATTTGGCAAAAAAGTAAATCCTGCTATAATGAGTGTAATAGTTGACAAGATTTCTCGTGATGATAGAGAGCCAAAGATGAAGTTTGAGCCAAATCATCCCGATGCGGATGCGAATGGTTATGTTGCGTATCCAAATATTAATCCTGTTATCGAAATGGCCGATTTAGTGGAAGCGACTCGCTCTTATCAAGCAAATGTGGCTGCATTTGAGAGCGCAAAAAACATGGCAAACAGTGCTATGTCACTGTTACAGTAAAATAAAGGAGGAGAGTAAGAATGTTTACATTATGTAGCGATAATTCTCCTTGGGAAGGAGAGTCCAGATGAGTGAATTTGGAAAAATCGACGGTATATCTGGCACATCAACTGCCGACCTTTTAAAACAGAAAAGTAAAATAGAAGGTGCTGGTGGCGAAGCCTTTGCAGAAAAACTAAAAGATGCTATCGGCGATGTTAACGAACTTCAAGTAAAAGGCGAGAACACTCTTGCTGATCTAGCTACAGGTCAGGTTAAAGATTTACACCAAGCAGCTTTAGCTATCGGAAAAGCTGAAACAAGCATGAAACTGATGCTTGAGATAAGAAACAAAGCGCTTAATGCATATAAAGAGCTAGGAAGAACACAGTTATAATCCTTCTCTTTTAATATAATCATTATTCTTCCCCTGCTATAATCAAAATAAAAAGTACTCATGGCAAACCGTAACAAAAGCAAAAAAATACTTCTTCTTTATATTTTAATTGGTCTTGCCTTTGCTGTTTTTCTCAGCGTAATGCTTATGAGTGCCGTTAAGTCCCGTCACACTCCATCCCTCTACGCTAAAGAGAGTTCAAAAGCTGGACGAGGGAGCATCATAAGTGCGGACGGCTTTCATATTGCTACTACTAAAAAACTCTACAAAGCTGTTGTAAATACAAGATATATAGATCCAGAGAAGAAAGATCTTTTTGTTGAGCTTTTTAGTATCTACTCTGGCATAAAAACCACAGAGATCAAAAAACGGCTCAATAAGAGAAGGGGCGTAGTAGTTCTTAGCTACCATATTCCACAGATCCAAGCGCAGTATCTAAAAAAACTAGCACGTGAGCTTAGACGATTTAAAGTATTTATGGAACTAAAAAATCCTCGTACAGGTTACAAATCTGTTCATGGACTGAGTATCATAGAGAGTGGAGAGAGTAGAGAGTATCCATATGGAAACCTTTTAACACCTATCATAGGTTATCCTCATAAAGTGGAAGAGGATGGCTACACTCATGTTAATGGGGTCAAAGGGCTTGAGAAAAAGTTTGATGGTGATCTGGCAGCCAGACAAGATGGCTCAAGCAGAGGTAAACGCGATGTTAACAGCTACATTCTACTCAACAAAGAGAGTTTTACAAAAGCAAAAATAGCTGGTTTGGATATAAAACTTACAATTCCTGTAGCACTCCAGATTAAGATGGAAAAAATGCTTGATGAGATGAAGGTAGAGCTTGAAGCGAAGCAGGTAATGCTTGCTGTAATGAACTCTACAAATGGCGAAGTCTTAACAATGGCCAGCTCAAACAGATATCTGCCTAAGTCTATAAAACGCAGCGACTATTCATCTCTGAACAGTGGCATGATTGAGTACAGTTTTGAGCCGGGAAGTGTTATCAAACCAATTACCTTTGCCTTGCTTCTTGATAAAGGGCTTGTAAACCCTTATGACTTAGTAAATGGGCACAACGGTAGATTTAAAATAGGCCGTAAGGTTATAACGGATGAGCATAAATTTGATTGGCTTTCGGCTGAGAATGTAATTGTTCACTCATCAAATGTTGGAATTGCCCAACTTGCTCAAAAGCTTTCGGGTTATGAGTTTAATCAAGGTCTTAAAAAGTTTGGTTTTTCACAAAAATCTACTCCTGATCTGATCTATGAAAAAGCCGGTTCAGTCCCCTCTCCAAAAAGATTAGAGAATGAGATATACAAAGCAACCTGCTCTTACGGTTACGGTATGCATGCAAACCTTATGCAAATCATGCGTGCTTACAGTGCCTTTAACAACAACGGAAATATGGTTTATCCTAAAATAATCAAAAGTTTTATAGATGAGTTTTCCCAAGAAAAACTACTAGAAAATGAAGATCAAGTTGAAGCTATAAAAAGTTCAACTGCTCTGAGAATGAAAAAGATTCTTATCAAAACTGTCAATAAAGGAACCGGTGTAAAAGCAATTACAGAGGGCTTAGAGGTAGGTGGTAAAACAGGGACTGCTCACATGGTTGAAAAAGGCAGATACGTCAACAGATATAACACTGCCTTTACAGGATTTGCCAACGATAAAAATAGTAAGTTTACTATAGGTGTGGTTGTGGTGGAACCTGAGAAGAGTCAATTTGCATCACAGACTGCAGTGCCTGTCTTTAAAAAAGCAGTTGATATTATGGTAGAAGATGGGTATTTAAAACCATCTGGTTCTTAGAGCCATATATTATCAAGCAGTCTTGTATTACCTGATATAGCTTCCACTAAAATCACACTATTCCCTATCTCCACCTGTTCAATTTTTTCAAAATTACGATTTAAAATCTCAACATAAACTATCTCAAGTGGATAGAGAGTCTCTCTCATGCTATCGATTATCTCTTTAGTGTTGAGTATATTTTTGCTAACCATTCTCGAGCATACATGAAGTGAAGCGGAAATTTTAAGGGCCTCTTTTCTATCATACTCATTGAGATAAACATTTCTACTGCTAAGTGCCAGTCCATCTGCCTCTCTGACAGTATCGACAGGAACTATCTCTACACTCATAAAGAGTTGCTTAACCATTAGGCTTATAAGATTCAGTTGTTGCGCATCTTTTTTGCCGAAGTAAGCTCTTGTTGGTGACACTATATTTAATAGCTTCATAACTACAGTTAAAACACCGCTAAAGTGTCCCGGTCTACTTCTACCCTCTAATACATAACCTCTAACGTTTGGAGCTTGCAGAGTCACTTCATCACACCCATATATATCATCAGCGTTTGGGAAGAATAGTATATCTACCCCGGCAAAAGAGCATATTTTCTTATCAGCATCCTCACGTGAAGGATACTTATCTAAATCTTCACCCTTTAAAAACTGTGTAGGATTTACAAAAATGGAGACAACAACTAGCTCATTCTCCTCACCTGCTCTGTTTATTAGTGAGATATGCCCCTCATGCAACGCACCCATTGTCGGCACGAATCCAACTGTTTTATTATTATCTTTTAAATACTCTTTTAGCTCTAATGGATCTGAGATAATCTTCATTTTAAGTCCCAATATAATATAATCGCAATTATAACAGATATTTAAATGGAATTTTTATGGATAATTACGAATATACTGAACTTTTAAAAAACATTACTATCAAAATGCAAAATATTACCGGTGTTGTTGAACCCGATAAAATACAGATAAGACTTGGTGAAATAGAAACATTAGAAAATGATCAAGATTTTTGGAATGATGCAAGTAATGCAGCAAAGATTCAAAAGGAAAAAACGCAACTCGGACGTAAGTTAGAAAAATATACTCTTGCAAATGATACAGTCGAAGATGCAACTGAACTTTATGAGATGGCAAAAGAGGAGAATGACGAAGAGTCCATACAAGCTCTCTATGATGATGCCTCAGCTTTAGAGGACTCTATACGTGAGATGGAGATAGAAGTTCTTCTAAGCGGTGACAGTGATGCTAACAATGCAATCCTTTCTATCCATCCCGGTGCCGGTGGAACAGAGAGCCAGGACTGGGCTGAAATGCTTCTTCGCATGTATAAGCGCTGGGCTGAGAGACGTGACTTTAAAGTTGAGATACTTGATTATCAAAAAGGTGATGAGGCAGGTATCAAAGATGTCTCTATAATAATCAAAGGTGAAAACGCTTATGGATATCTAAAAGTTGAAAATGGTATTCACAGATTGGTTCGTATCTCCCCTTTTGATTCTAATGCAAAACGCCACACCTCATTTAGCTCAGTAATGGTCTCACCTGAAGTTGACGATGATATCGATATAGTTATTGAAGACAAAGATATAAGAGTAGATACTTATCGTGCAAGCGGCGCTGGTGGACAGCATGTAAATAAAACAGAGTCTGCAATTCGTTTAACACATATAGAGACTGGTGTCGTAGTTCAGTGTCAAAATGACAGGTCTCAGCATAAAAATAAAGCAACTGCGATGAAGATGTTAAAATCTCGCCTTTACGAATTAGAGCTTGAAGCACAAAAGGCGGAACAGGATGGTATAGCTAAGAGTGAGATTGGTTGGGGACATCAGATTCGCTCATATGTAATGCAGCCGTATCAACAGGTAAAAGATACTCGAAGTAATGAAGCCTACTCAAATGTTACTGGAATACTCGATGGTGATATAGACAAGATGATAGAGGGAGTATTAATAGCTCAAAATCGCTCGTAGATTTCTTTAGAAAACAAGCATAGCGCTTCTACATAACAGAATGTTTCTTTAGAAAATCGCTCTTAGTCTTTCTCTTTTTTAGGCATAAAACTATAGCCTAAAAAGCCAACTCCTAAGATCATTGCAATAATTGTTAAGTACTGTAACTGCTTTTCTTGAGTCTTTTTCAACTCTTCCAAAAATTTCGAATCACTCTTTTTTGAAGATTTACTTTGAGCTGAACTCTCTCCTTTAACTTTAGCTTCCATTCTTGCAACATTAGCTGCTGCCCTCTCATTGGCACTTATTCCCTCTTTTGGCGTAGCCCAAAAGTGAATAGCAAAACCGACAACTAACATTAGTGCACCTAAACT
>JBDLHW010000107.1:0-6656 GCA_039715155.1 Campylobacterota bacterium
AGGAGATGATTGGATGATGTGTTTAGCTAAGAAAGAGGCTAAGTTTTTACACTGTCTTCCAGCCTATAGAGAACAAGCGGTTAGTGAGTCAGTTTTAGAGGGACACTCTCAGATAGTATTTGATGAGGCCGAAAACAGACTACACGCCCAAAAAGGTCTGATGGTTTGGTTAGATAGACAAAGAGGCATTTAAGGGCATATGTAGTAGAATAACATATTCAAACATATTTTTATATGTTAAAGGTTGGAATCTGTGAGAATATTTTTTAGTTTTCTAGTAGTGCTGAGCACTCTTTTTGCCGCTAAAGTTGTAAAAGTTGAAGAGAGATTTCAAAAGTCTCAAAGTTGTAAGGCTTGCCACATACACCTTGTTCAGGATTGGGAAAAGTCCTGGCATGCAAAATCCCACTATAATAAAGATGAGTACTATAGAGCCACTGTTGATTATGTTAGTAGAAAAAGTAGAAAAAGTGTCAATGGGGTAAAGGTACAGTGTGCAACTTGTCATAATCCAAGAATTTCTGTAACAAGTACAGATTTAGACTACGAGATAGATGCAGTTATGGGTCTTGACAAAGGTTCCGCTGTTAATAAAGCTCTAGATAGTGATGCTATAGACGAGGGCATTAACTGCGTAGTCTGTCACAATATTGATAAAATTCATGAAGATAAAAACAGTAAAGTTAGAGGCATAAATAGAGTAGAGTGGACTAAGTCCGATATTATGAGCGGACCATATGATGATGCTAAATCTCCATATCACAAGGTTGAGCATCGAGACTTTATGGACAAAAACCCAGATAAGTTATGTTTTGTGTGTCATGCAAACGATAGAGCGGTTGGTGGTTTAGTCTTTACAGATATGCAAAGTGAATTTAAACCAGATGGTAAAGCTTGTGTAGATTGTCATATGGGCGAACGACAAATGGGTGTTGCAGCGACTCTAAGAGATGAAAACGGTCAGCAAAAAAGAAGAAAAATAAGACGACATGGTTTTGAAGGTGCTCATACAGTTGATATGTGGCAAGATGCCTTATCTTTAAATGCTGTACAAAAAGGGAAAGATTTAGTAGTTACTATAAAGAACCCTCAACCTCACAATATACCTAGTGGTTTCGGTTCAAGAGAACTGCTTGTAGAAGTTAAATATTTTACTGCTTCAAAGAGTGCAGAGAAAAAGACAATCTCTTTAACCAGACACTATACTAGCAAAAGAGGTAAACCTACAATCCCTCATTTAGCTGTTAAAGAAACAAAAGATATGAGCATACCTGCCAAAGGTACAAAGGTCCTGAAAATACCGGTTGTGGATGGAAGCACAAAAGTAGAGGTTAAATTATATTATCGTTTAGTGAATGATGAAGTTCGTGGTATTCTTAAGCTGAAAGAGTCAATCTGGTCGAAAAAGAATTTTATTACTGCAAAAAAATTAAAATTAAAATAAGTATAGAGCTTGTAAGCTCTATATCCAACCTTTAGAGTCTTTTAAGATTGCATTGTTATTAGTGTTGTAAGCTTTGATAATTTTTGAAATGAGTTCAGTACCACTTTCAAAATATCTGTTTGGGTCTATATTTCGTACATCTTTATTAAATTTGTTTTGTGCGAATTTAGTATATGAGTTAGCGCTCTGGTTGATTGCTGAGACTTCAGTACTGATACTTGATGCTAATTTACCAGGATACTTCGATATAAGTTTATTCATATCTGATTGCAGTTTTATGTTTAGAGTTTTCACCTCATTTACTAAAACTAGTATTTTTGCAAGTTCATCTTCACTTCTTTTTCCTTTTGCCGCCAGTCCTGAACCAAAACCGCGCAGTTGTCCAACGTACTCTGTCATAGGAAGCATAATCTCCATCATTATTGAAGAAGCTTCTTGCCCAAAAGGGTTTAGCTCTTTAGCTGATCTTTTACTTATTGTTTGAGCTAGCATTAAAGTTTGACCAATCTGTTCAGTGTAGTTTGAAAAAGCTACACTTGGCTTTTGTTTAAAGGCCTTATTGTTAAGTGTAATGAGTGATTGAGATATTGTAGTGGCTCTAGAGTTGATAATGGGATCTGCTGCCATAGGAAGAGACTCCATGGTACCGATCGCTTTTTTCATATCTTGTCTGTTTGCATATACAAGTAGTAAAGCAGCAGTGTTGCCATTCATATAAGAGTTTGTCAAACCCCTTGTTTTTTTGAGTAGCAATAACCAAGTCTTTTAGACTTCCAATATAGACACTGCTATCAGCCTGTTGAGTATTGCTAAAAAGAGATTTAGCTTCCAAGTTAAAGATTAAAATCGCTACTATTAAAAATAAACGCATATTAGTCCTTGTGAATGTTATTTTTAATCGTAGCTATATTTTTGTAAGAGAAGACTTAATAATTATAGCTAATATAAATAGGTGGATTATAATTTTATATAATAATTATAGTATGAATTATTGTCAAATTTAGGCATTTAGCTCACTTATAAAGTTAGTAAGCTATTCCAGTGGCTGTTCTTATTTTCTCCATAAGTGGTCCTGCGACTTCTTTAGCTCTAAGAGCTCCACTCTTTAAAATCTCTCTTACTTCATCTTGATTATTTTGGAAATACTCACGTTTTTCTCTAAACTCTTTAAAGTACTCCCACATAACTTCACCAAGATAGATTTTAAAGTGGCCATGACCCTCTCCACCTTGTCTGTATCTATCTTCAAGAGCTTTTAGGTTCTCACCCTCTAAAAATAGTTTTGCCATGTTGTAGACATTACAGTTTTCAAACTCTTTAGGCTCTTCCATTGCTACATTCTCTGTCACAATCTTTTTAATAGTCTTAAGTTGTTTCTTCTCTTCGCCAAAAATATTTACAGTATTTCCATAACTCTTAGACATTTTTTGTCCATCTATTCCGGGAACTGTCTGCACCTCTTCTTGAACTCTAAATGCCGGAATAGTTAATATATCTCCATACTGATTATTAAACTTTACAGCGATATCTCTTGCTATTTCCACATGTTGAATCTGATCTTTTCCAACAGGAACAATCTCTGGAGAAAAAAGTAGAATATCTGCAGCCATCAATACAGGGTATGAAAATAGTGAGTGGTTCGTAGCCATTCCACGAGCAGTTTTATCTTTGTAACTGTGAGCACGCTCTAGTAGTCCCATAGGAGTAAAAGATGATAACATCCAGTATAACTCTAAAACCTCTTTTACATCTGATTGAACCCAAAAAGTTGATTTGTTTGAGTCAATACCAAGTGCAAGAAAGTCAGTTGCTGACTGCATTGTAAGTTGTGCTAATCTCTCTCCGTTATTAACACTTGTCTGTGCATGATAGTTAGCGATAAAAGCAAATGTATCACTATCTTTTTGAGCATCTACCATCTGTTTTATAGATCCGAAATAGTTTCCAATGTGTAAGTCACCTGATGGCTGAATACCTGTTAATACTCTCATTATAATTCCTCAAGTTTTAATTAGATAATTTTTTAATCGTATTATACCAATCTCAGCTTTATTTAGTTACCATATCTTTATATACGAAAGAGTCAGAGGCTCTTTGGAAATAAAAGGATTTATTATGAACTTACATATTCGTTCAAAAGATGTAACACTTACAGACAACACAAAAGCTCATATTGAAGGTGCGGTTGAAGCATTCACAAAATATTCGCTGGATATTACTACTATAAATGTAATGATTGAATCTGAGAAAAAAGGTGTATCTGTAGAATTTGATATTCATATTGCTCACGCTCAGCCTGTTGTTATTAACCAGAGTGATGATGTATTAGATGCTGCAATTGATTTAGCAATCGATAGAGCAAATAAAGCGCTTCGTCGTCTTCACGAAAAAGTTGTTTCTCACAAAAAAGGGTCTGTAAAAGACTTAGAAACACTTGACGCATAGTTAGACTATATGCCATTTCTGGCATATAGGCATTCTCCCAACTTCACCTCTAGGATTTCTTTTGAAACTACTTTTACTACTTCTTTTTACTCTTAATTTAATTGCACAAGATGAGTACTCTTTGAGAGCTGCTTATGGAGAGGCGAGTCTTGATGATTTGGGTGATATTGTTGCTTTTCAGTCATCTACTCATCCTGATCAATTAACTGTATATTCCCTAGATGCCGGATACCTTCTTAAAAAAGATATGTTTGAACTTCCTTTTGATCTCTACTTTAAAGGAGGAGTTAGTTACTTTGAGGAAGGACACTCTCCTCGAGAAGAGTATATATATGAGGGTACGCTTTACTTTAAAGTCTATTACAAGGTGGATTTTTTAGAAAATAGAGTAAGAGTTGGACTAGGAGAAGGGTTATCATATACATCTGATGTCTTATGGAGTGAATATAAAGAAGCAAAAGCTGAAGGGGATAACACTTCAAAGCTATTAAACTATATGGATTTAAGTGTTGATTTTGATTTAGGAAGATTAGTAAGATATAAACCATTAGAAGATATTTACATAGGTTGGACTCTTAAGCATCGCTCAGGTGTTTATGGACTATTTAACGGTGTTCATGGTGGATCAAACTACAACACTATCTCAATAGAGAAGAATTTTTAACAGGGCAGAAGATGGATATTATGGATTATTACCTATGGATTGTTACATTTCACATTATGGCACTTATGTCGTGGATGGCAATGCTTTTTTATCAACCAAGACTCTATGTATATCATACTGAACATCAAAGCAAAGCAGACTTTGTAGAGGTTGTGAAAATTCAAGAGTATAAAATGTACAAATATATAGGACTTCCTGCAATGTGGGCTACAGTTCTTAGTGGAGTTTGGATGTTATATCTTAGACCTGATCTCCTACAGGGTGACGGATGGATGCATGCTAAAATTTTAGTAGTAGTTGTACTGATGGCATACTCATTTTCTTTGGAATACTATAGAAAACAACTGGAAAATGATAATTATTCAAAAAGTGGAAATTTCTTTAGAGCTTATAATGAAGTGCCAACTGTACTCTCTTTGTTAATTGTAGGATATGTAATTACTAAAACATTCTCTTTAGCTTTTACTTTTATAACCTTGGCAACTGGTGCCTTTATAATTTATAGAGTAATGAAACAAATACCTAAAGGGGTTTAATCCCTCTTACTTCTCGCCTCTTTTTTTGGCTTTAAAGAGTAGAGGTGTTCCAGTAAAGTTAAATGCTTCTCTCATCTTATTTACCAAGTATCTTCTATATGTAAAGTGAAGACCGCTTGGCTTATTCATAACTATCGCTATCTTTGGCGGTCTTGTCTCATACTGTGTTCCGTAATAGATACGAATAACTTGTCCGCTAACACTTGGTAGAGTGTGGCGACGAAGCGCTTTTTCTATAACCTCATTTATCTTAGAAGTTGGAATACGCTGAGAGTAGTTCTCGTTTATCTCTAAAATCATATCGTGAAGCTTATCAACTCTCAGGTGAGTTTGAGCAGAGAGAGTGATGATAGGTGCAAAAGCTAAGAACTTAAATCTGTCACGAACCTCTTTGATGATTTTATCATGCTCTTCACGTTTAGAGATATCCCACTTGTTTAAAACGATAATACAAGAGAGACGATTGCTATCAACTAGACCTGCAATTTTCTCATCCAAATCTAAAAATGGTTCACTCGCATCTAAAACAACAAGTGCCATATTGGCATTTTCAAGCATCTCTGTTGTACGCATAAGCGCATACTTCTCAATCCCTAAAATCTTACCGCGACGACGAAGACCTGCTGTATCAACAAAGGTAATCTGCTTATCTTTATAGTCTATAGTCTCATCAATAGGGTCAATCGTAGTTCCGGCAACAGCACTGACAACTGAGCGCTCCTCACCAAGAAGTGCATTTAGAAGTGAGCTTTTTCCAACATTAGTACGACCGATAATCGCGATTTTAATGTGGTTAATATCCTCTTCATCAAACTCTTTTATACGGTCATTGTTTCCAAAGATAGTATCATCTGTCGTGATACCATCCATCTCATCTTCATCCCAGTATGTATAACCGTCTTCATCTTCATGCTCAGCTATATTTGCAAAGAAGTCTTCATCACTAACCTCTTCAGGTTCTATAACATTTAACTCTTCTTCCTCTTCCTCTTTTACAGTGTCTTCTTCTGGTAGCTTATCACCTATCCATTCCATAAGCTCAACTGTATTTCTGTTATGAGCTACTGAGATACCAAAAATAGCGTCAGTTCCAAACTCGTAGTAATCCCAAAGTTTCTCTTTCATCTTGTCGTTATCTATTTTGTTAACAACAAGTGCCATATCCTTACCCATAGATTGAAGCTCATAAAAAAGTTTTTTATCTTCATCTTCAGGAATACTTTTACCGTCAACCATATAGAGAATAATGTCAGCTTGGTATGCGGCTTTGAGAGACATCTCTTTAATCTTATCAAAAAGTTCACAACCCTTGTCGAGCCCACCAGTATCAAGTAGAAGTGCCTCTTTATTCATGATTACAGCAGTTCTGCGTTTAACATCTCTAGTAGTTCCGGCGATATCAGCAGTAATAGCATCACGTTTTTTCACTAAACGATTAAAAAGAGAACTTTTTCCAACATTTGGACGACCAATAATGGCGATTTTTTTCATGAGTAGACCTTGAAGATATATTATTGGAATTATATCTAAATAATTATTGTGGGAAATTAAGTGTCGCTCCCAAGAG
>JBDLHW010000108.1:0-6632 GCA_039715155.1 Campylobacterota bacterium
CAAGAGAGATAGAGATAATGGATTCTCAAATAACAAGTACTGGTAAGTTTATAGGATAAATAGGAGAAAAGATGAAAGAAAAAGCGAAACAAGAGAAAGTAAAAAATAGAGATGAGAAAGTTCAGGTCTGGGTTAAGAAGGAGACATTAGCATACGAGAAGGAATTGGCTAGACTGCAAGTAGAGCTTCTAAAGTTTCAAAATCATGTAAAAGCTAAAGGTCTTAAAATACTTATGATATTTGAAGGTCGTGATGCAGCGGGTAAGGGTGGTACTATAAAAAGAATCACAGAACATCTAAATCCGAGGGGTGCAAGAGTTGTGGCTTTGGAGAAACCAAGTGATAAAGAGACATCGCAGTGGTACTTTCAGAGATATGTAAAACATCTTCCAAGTGCCGGCGAAATAGTCCTGTTTGATAGAAGTTGGTATAACCGCTCTATGGTTGAACCTGTTATGGGGTTTTGTTCAGAGAGACAGCATCACAAGTTTTTAAAAGATGCACCTGAATTTGAAGATATGATAGTGGATGAAGGAATACAGATATTTAAGTTTTACTTCTCAGTATCTAAAGATGAGCAAGCAAGAAGATTTAAAGCACGTGAGACAGACCCTCTCAAGCAGTATAAGTTATCTCCTGTGGATAAAGAGTCTCAGAAGTTATGGAATGAGTACTCACTTGCAAAATTTATGATGCTAAGTGCAACACATACAGAAGCAGCTCCGTGGACGATTGTTAAGAGTGACAATAAGAAAAAAGCTAGAATTAACTGTATAAAACATATTTTAAACTTTGTAGAGTATCCAGATAAAATAAGTAAAAAAGAGATAAAAGTAGATTGTGACATTATCGTTTATGGACGTGATGAAGCTATATCTATGGAAAAAATGTTTAAGTTCTCCCTCAAAAAATAACTCCTATATAATAATAGATAACTTGGTTACGTTTTGCTTATAGTTTGTAATCATTACGTAACCAAGATATTTTATACTTTCGCCAACAAACAAAACAAGAGAATCGCTTTTGCAATTGCAAAATGTTTCTTTAGTAAAAAACAAGGAAATTATATAATGAATAAAATCGTATTATCAGCATTAGCTGCTTTAGCTATCGGCAGTGTTTCTGCAACAGCAGGTGAGATCACACAAGAGAGTGAAAAAGGCTTTTTTGACAGATTTCATGCCAAAGGTGACATGAGACTTAGATATGAGACAATTGAAAGAGATGACAAAGATGATAAATGGAGAACGAGATACCGTTTTAGATATAACTTAAATGTTGATATCACAGATAATATCCTTCTTGAAACTGCAATATCAAGTGGTAGATACAATCCAACATCAGGAAACGTTACGTTTAAAGATGATGATAACTGGGCAGACTACTTCACTGATGAGCTTAAAATCGATATTGCAGGTATTAAATACTCATTCGGTGACTCATGGATTAGAGCGGGTAAGAGTGCACACCATATCTATAGACCTATTAAAACACAGCTTATTTGGGATAATGACATTCGTTTAGAGGGTGTGAACTATGGATATAAAGATGATAGCAGTATGATTAGAGTTGGTGCTAACAGAGTTCATAGAGAAAATTCAAATGGGAAAGAGGGAGCTGATTATGAAAGCTACAAAGATGGTGATGATATTAATATCTTTCTAGCACAGTATGTTCACACATTAAAGTTAGGTGATGCTAAAGCGAACCTAGGTGGTGGTTACTACTTATATGATGGTGTAAAAGGAAATACTGTTCAGTCTAAAAATAAATTTAAACAGAACTCAAATGCTGGTGGTGTATACCTTGAAGATTATGGAATCTTAGAAGCTTTTGGTGAACTAAAGTATAAAGATGTAATGGGTAAACCATTTAAAACAGCATTGACACTAGCTTATAATACTCTAGCAGATGATGACAACTTTGGATATGACTTTAGTGTGGAGTATGGTGCTACTAAAAAAGTAGGTGACTGGAAACTTGGTGCTACTTACAGAGATATTGATAAAGATGCAGTATATGGTGCACATAATGACTCTGACTTCAGTGGTGGTGGAACAGACAGTAAGGGTTACTACGTAAAAGGAAAATATAAATTTGCTAAAAATGTAGACCTTGGTGCGTGGGTAAACTACAGTAAATTGACTGATGTTGAATATGATTATCACCGTGTACAACTGGATGCTATCCTTAAGTTCTAATAACAACTCCATGCCGCCTAGCGGCATAGTAACAAATTAATTTAATTTCATTCATTCCCCTGTTTTTTCAATAAAGCCTACCCGAGATAGGCTTTATTTGAATAAACACTTTACAAACTTCACAGTTTCATATCAAAACAGTAGATTTAGTATATTATCAAGCTCTAAAAGTTCTCTATCAGAACTCTTGAAAAGTCATAGAGTGAGTTTCAGTTTTAACGATTATATAAGAACGTAGTATGAAAATAAGTGTAGGATATTAATAAAATAGCGATGCGTAAAAAGAGTATTGTAAAACAGTGAATAAGGAGATTAAATCCCCTCTATTCTTAGTAGTTTAGTCTTTCCAACCATTAAATCAACACTCATTAGAATTCTTTTAAATACAGACTCTTGTCTATACTCTAAGTTGTGCTTTTTACATATATCTTTTACGATAGGCTGCATTTTTTGGTAGAAGCTATGTGGCATATCCGGGAAAAGATGGTGCTCTATCTGGTAGTTTAAAAACCCATGTCCAAAATCTTTTAAATCTGAACCTGTACAGTAGTTAACACTTCCCATAATCTGTCTAAGATAGTATTCACCCTGCGTTTTGTGAGGTGTTGAGAACTGATAGATATCTTCAGCAGAGTGATTTGGGACTATCACTAAAAATGAGTGAAGATTAGCAAATATTTCCGCTAAAACTATAAAACCAAAAGCAGCTAAAACAGCACTCCAGCCAAGAGGTAAAAACAGAAGTGGTAAAAATACAAACTGAAAGAGTCCATAAGGAAGTATATAGTGTTTCCAAAGCTCTAATCCATTCTTTTTAAATGGAGAGAACTCAAAAGATGCTGCTCTTGGATCGTTCATTCTTTTGTTCGCTTTATTATCTAAAATTCTTAGAGTATTTGGAGCGTAGTAAGCTAATTTCCACATACCTGCAAAGATATAAACAACAGCATATTTGAAAAACATAGGTATATTTGTATTATGTAACCACTCTAGATTTTTTTCTACATTATCTGGATCATCTAACTCACCTAAGTGGTAGTGGTGCATTATGTTATGCTCAAACGCCCAAGCATCAGGTTTAATCCAGTCTAACCAGTCTAACCATCTTCTTTTTCCCGCTGCAAAGCCTTTTTTTGTGTATCTAAAAGGAATATTTGGAACCTTGTCATACGCACCATGCAAAATAGGATGAGTCACATTTGCCCATCTGCCCACATTACCAATACCGATGAGAACTGCACCAAGAATTCCACCTGCCCAGTAGACAATAGAAGAGAGACCAAAGTTAGTAGAGTCTAAAAAAATCATTGTAAAAATTAGAAAAAAACCACTCAGCGTTGAAGCTCTTCCCCATCTCTCCAACTTTAATAAATGTTGAAAATCTTCTTCTGTTCTTTCACCAATCGTAACTTTAATAGCGTCAATATCCTTTTCAAGTTGTGCTTGGTCTACATCTCTGTAGTCTGCATATATATGTGCCATTTAAAAACCTTATTATTATATTAAGACGGAATTATATATAAAAAAGCTTAATATGTAGCTGATTTAAATCAACGAAAGTAGCATAATTTTATATCTTAATAGATTATAAACATCATTTTGGATAGAATAGCAACAATTTATAAAGTAAGAATATTGGAGAATTAATGGACGCAGCCAAATATATTTGGATGAATGGAAAGTTTGTAGATTGGGATGATGCTAAGATACATGTACTTTCACACACCCTGCACTATGGAAATGGTGTAATTGAGGGAACAAAAGCTTATAAGACGGATAAAGGTTATGCAATCTTTCGTTTAAATGAGCATACACAAAGACTTAAAGAGTCTGCTAAGATGACTCTGATAGATATTCCATATTCAGTTGAAGAGATGAATCAGGCGCAGATTGACTTGATCAAGAAAAATGAGTTCACTGGTGACAATGTTTATCTTCGTCCCTTTGCATTCTTAGGTTACGGTGTGATGGGAGTTTATCATAAAGATGCTCCGGTTGAGACTGTTATGTCTGCTTGGGAGTGGGGTGCTTATCTTGGTGAAGAGGGACTCCGTAAAGGAATAAAGCTTAAAATAGCTTCTATGACAAGAGCGGCAAATACTTCAAATATGGGTAAAGCAAAGGCAACAGCAAACTACCTAAACTCTCAAATGGCAAAATATGAAGCTATTGATTGTGGATATGATGAAGCACTTCTTTTAGATGACCAAGGCTATGTGGCAGAAGCTTCAGGCGCATGTTTTTTCATGGTTAAAAATGGAGAGTTGATTACTCCACCAAATGATAACTCTTTAGCCTCTATCACTCAAAAAATGGTTATAGAGATGGCTGAAGATTTTGGTATCAAAGTAACTCGTCGTCGTATCACACGTGAGGAAGTTTATGTGGCTGATGAAGCATTTTTAACAGGAACAGCAGCTGAGATTACTCCAATTGCTATGGTTGACGCAAGAGATATTGGTTGTGGCTCACGTGGTGAGATGACTGAGAAAATTCAGAGTACTTACTTTGATATCGTATTTGGTAGAAATGCTAAGTATGAGCACTATTTAACTTACATAGATTAAGATTTAAGGATATAAATAAAATGAAAGAGGATAATATTTTAATGGCATCAGATATGAATGATTACTTTAACAAAAAAAAGAGCGAAGGCGGTGGGTCTAAAAGATCTAGCGGCGGTTCAGGTGGTGGTAACGGTGGAGGACCAAGAGGTCCAGAGTTACCAAAAATTGATTTAAACTTTGGTGGCGGAAAAGCTGGTTTAGTTTACTTCTTAATAGCAATCGTAGTAATGCTTGTTTTAGCAAAACCTTTTACAATCATCGAAGAGGGTCAACGTGGTATTTTAAGTACAAACGGTAAGTATCAAGATCAAGCTCTGCTTCCAGGTCTACATTTCATAGTTCCTGTAATTCAAAAGGTTTATGTTGTTGATACAAAAGTTCGTATTATAAACTACGCTTCACGTATAGAGGCAAATGTTGGAACTGCAGGTATCGGTTCAAAACCGGCTATTACAGTTCTTGATAAACGGGGTCTTCCTGTTTCTATTGAGCTTACTGTTCAGTATAGACTTAACTCTCAGTTTGCAGCACAGACTATCTCTAACTGGGGATTCTCTTGGGAAGATAAAATCATCAACCCTGTTGTAAGAGATGTTGTTCGTAATGTTGTTGGTAAGTATGATGCAGAATCACTTCCTCAGCTTAGAAACCAAATTGCAGCAGAGATTGATAAAGCTGTACGTGAAAATGTTGCAGGACTTAAAAATTCTCCGGCAGATTTACAGTCTGTTCAGTTACGTGAGATTGGACTACCTCAAAAAGTAAAAGATCAGATTGAGCGTGTTCAAGTTGCAAAACAAGAAGTACAACGTGCAGAGCAAGAGGTTGAACGTGCAAAGCAAGAGGCATTCAAACGTGCTGAAGAGGCTCGTGGTGTTGCTGAAAAAGCAAGAATCGAAGCACAGGGTGTGGCTGATGCCGTAACAATTGAAGCTGAAGCGAAAGCAAAAGCGAATATCTTAATTGCTAAATCACTTACAAAAAATCTTTTAGAATTAGAGCAGATGAAGGTTCAAGGTAAATTTAATGAGGCTCTACGTGAGAACAAAGATGCTAAGATTTTCCTAACACCTGGTGGTTCAACTCCAAATATTTGGGTTGACACTAAAGATGTTAAAAAAAGAACTACGGCTAACTAGTAATGATTGAAGCTATAGATAGAGTTGATTGGGAGAAGTCCGAACTTCTTCCGGTTATAGTTCAAGATGTTGCAAACAATGAAGTTCTTATGATGGCTTATATGAACAGAGAAGCACTTGAACTTTCTCTCTCTACAAAAGTAGCTCACTACTTCTCACGTTCAAAACAGCGTATTTGGAAGAAAGGTGAGAGCAGTGGACATACTCAGACAATCCACTCTTTTAGCATAGATTGTGACAATGATACTCTTCTTATTAAAGTTACACAAGAGGGTGTAGCATGTCATACTGGTCGTCGTTCATGTTTTTTTACAGAGCTTGAATCTGGCGAAGCAAACTCTGATGTAGAGGTAAACTCTGAAGCTATGTATGGTGTTATAGATACTCTTTATCATACAATCCAAGAGCGTAAAAACGCAGACCCAGAAACTTCATGGACAGCGAAACTTTTAAGTAAAGGTGACAATACAATACTTAAAAAGGTTGTAGAAGAAGCAGGTGAGTTTAGTTTCGCATATAAAGATGATGATGAAAAAGAGATGGTTTATGAGGCTGCAGATTTAACATACCATATGTTAGTCGCATTGGCTGCAAAAAATATCTCCCCTGATAGAATCAAGCAAGAGCTGGCTCGTAGATTTGATATGAGTGGAATAGCTGAGAAAAACTCTAGAGAAGATTAATGGCAATAAAAGATAAAATTACTGTTTTTATAGATGGATTAG
>JBDLHW010000109.1:0-6621 GCA_039715155.1 Campylobacterota bacterium
CCTTTATCTTTTGATGGACGTGATTCAATTTTAGAAAGATTTATCTTCTCATCATCAAAGTCTTGTAAGAAATGAACTAATGAGCCAGCTTCCACTGCATCTTTAAGACGAACTAAAATAGATGTCTTATCGTGCTCACTCGGGCTGTTTTTAAAGTCACTTAAAATTACAAATCGAGTTGAGCTGTCATGTTCATCCTCTATATTTTCAAACATAGTCGGAACACCGTAAAGCTTGGCTGCAATATGTGCACAGATTGCACCTGCAGTTGGATCTTCTGCTGCTAAAATTGCCGCCTTTGCAGTTGACTCCACAGGAATCTGTTCAATATTTAAAAAACCGTGCTGAGATAGGAATTCTCTACACTGACCAAAGCCCTTGTCTTTAGAGTAGATCTTTGTAATATTTTCCAACTTTGTCGCTTTTGTAGCAAAAGCCATATGAATCGGCATATAGAGTTCTGCAACAATTTTTACAGAACTTTTTGCAAGCAGATCCAGTGTCTCACCAACAATGCCATCTCTAGAGTTCTCAATAGGTACAACACCAAACTTGGCACGACCAGCCTCAAGAGTTTTAAAAACTGAGTGAATAGAGCCTAATGAGAGATAATCGCTCATACCGCCAAAACGGCTCTCTGCCGCTTGGTGGGTAAAACTTCCCTCAGGTCCTAGATATGCTATACGTTCAGGCAGTTCAAGGTTACGTGAGACTGCAAAGACTTCTAAAAATATAGCTTCAATCGCGCCCTTGTTTAGAACCCCGTCACTATCTTTACTCAGTACAGTCAATCTGTCAATAATATCTTTTTCACGTTCTGGTCTGTATACAGCAGTACCAGAGTCATGCTTTATATCACCAACTCTCTCAACAACTCTCATGCGCTTGTTAAGTAGTTCTAATATCTCATTATCAATCGTATCGATTGCATCTCTGCAATCCTCTAAGGTTTTCCACTCACTCATATTCTCTCCAATATCTCTTGCATATCTGCATATACAAAATCTGGTTTTAAATTATCTGCTAAAAACGGTACTATCTCTTCTTGCGTTTTATACTTTCCGCTTGTTACAAAAACAGTTTTCATACCCATCTCTTTTGCACCGCCAAGATCACCTTTAACATCGTCACTTATCATGGTAATGTCACTAAACTCCGCTTGAGGGTTTTGTTGTTTAATACCTAAAAGTGACTCATTATAAAAAGCTTCACTTGGTTTCCCTACAACTGTGTAAGAACAAGATGTTGCAAACTCTAAAAGCTTAAGAACTGCTCCAACACCAGGGTAACGTCTGTTGTTTTTAGCATAGATAGATGTCTCATGCATACCGACTAAAGATGCACCTGAGAGTATAAAGTCTATCATCTGAGCATACTCATCAGCAGAAAAATCTTCTTTAATCGCTACAAGTACAGTTTTAGGATTTTCATAGTCCAAAACATAGCCCATTTTTACTAAAGTATCTAAAAACTCCTCTGCACCATAAGCTGCAACTGCTTCTTTTGCGACATGTGATTCAAGAAGCATGAGAGGGTCAAGATATTTATCAAAACTAAAATTAAAACCTATAGAGTTCAAATAATCATAAAAATCTGCAGATGATTTTTTAGTGTTATTTGTAATAACCATATATGGCGCAGAAGTTTCATTCAGCATATCAATAAACGCAAGGCTTCCACGAATAGGAGATTTATCAATATCGCTTATTAATGTGCCTTGAACGTCTATGAAGTACATTTTATTTAGTCTGCCAGAAATTCTTTCTCTAAAGCTATTAAATCTTCAAAGTTTTCACGTTTACGAATAAGTCTAGACTTCCCACCTTGAAGAGCCACTTCCGCACTTCTACCACGTGTATTATAGTTACTCCCCATACCAAAGCCATACGCCCCGGCACTGTGAATCACAACCAAATCATTATGAGCCAACTCCGGAAGCGGGTAATCTTTTGCGAAGAAATCCCCACTCTCGCATACCGGACCAACAATATCTACAGCTCTTGGCTCACTTGTAGCATCTGTTACAGCTTCAATCTTATGATAAGCGCTGTAAAGAGATGGACGAAGAAGATCATTCATCGCACCATCAACTACCACAAATTTTTTATCTCCGTTTTGCTTCTCATAAAGAACCTTACTTACAAAGTAACCTGCATTTGCCGTTAAAAATCTGCCCGGCTCACAAAGGATAGTTAAGTCAAGTGCAGTCAATGTTCCAAGTATTGCCTGAGCATAATCGTATGGTTTGATTGTAGTCTCATCGTCATACTTGATTCCAAGCCCACCACCGATATCAAAGAACTTCAACTCTATTTTTATTCCAGCTAATGAGCGAACAAGGTCAGCTACAATCTCAGCTGACTCACGAATAGGGTCTAGTTCAGTAAGTTGAGAACCTATGTGAAAGTGTATTCCAACCGGGTCTAAATACTCAGAGTTATTTGCCATGATGTACATACGTTTTGCAGTTGAGAGGTCTACTCCGAACTTATTATCATGCAGTCCTGTTGAGATATAAGGGTGAGTTTTTGGGTCTATGTTTGGATTTACTCTGATACTTATGCGAGATTTAGCATTTAGCTCGCGTGCAATCATCTCAACACGTCCAAGTTCTGCTTCGCTTTCTACATTGATATATAAAATATCTTTCTCTATAGCTTCACGAATCTCATCATCACTTTTTCCAACACCAGAAAAGATAATCTTATATGCAGGGATACCAGCAAGAAATGCACGACGAACTTCACCGATAGAGACACAATCCGCTCCACTCCCCATCTTTGCAAAATGTTGCACAACACTAAGGTTTGAGTTTGCTTTTACAGCATAGGCTATGATAGATTTTCTACCTTTAAAAGCCTCTTTTAGTTCATCAAACTGAGCTCTCATGTAGTCAAAGTCGTAGATATACAAAGGAGTTTTGTACTCGTTTGCTAACTCTTTAAAATTAATCATCTAAATTCCAAAATATTTTTAAATGATTCTATCCAAAAAGTGCTTATAATCGCCTAAGGGAGTGAATAATTAGTGAACTAAGCGGTACTTTCTCCACTGTCTAAGTGCTATTATAAAAAGGATAATAACAGGTGCGATTACACCAACTTCACTCGAAATAGTTTTATTATTTGCCAGTTCTATAAGCATAAAGAGTACTCCCCAAACTAGAAGTGTTGACAAAATAGCTCCAAAACTAAAGAGCGAAACATTTAAAAACCGCACACTCATAGGGACAAAGAAAAAGATAATCACAACTAAACATGGAACAAAAAATGGGTAGATAAATATCTTATAGAGTGCCCCTTTAATACTGCTTGTATTAATATTTTGTCCCTCTAAAAGTATCATGGCGTCTATAGCATCTGTGATTGTAAAGTTAACTTTTCCCTCATAAACCTGATCAAGCATTTTTGGTCTGAAGTCTTTGAGAATATTTAAATTTTTAGACTCATCAACTTTAATTCCCAAGGATGTAAAACTCAAATCATCAGGTTTTGTAATGATATCAGCCTCTTTTATATGCCAATAATCATCTCTATATATCGCTTGTGAAGCCACTAAAACCTTTTTTAGTGAGTTCTCTTTTATAGTGAATACACGAATACCTTCTGCTTTTTGTTGAAGAGGCAGCATTTTAGAGAAGTAGACATACTGACCTTTATATGTAAAAAACAGGTCTCTTGTTGGGCTTAAGTATTGAGCATTATTGCGTATATTTTTTGAAAACTCATCTGCTCTTGAAAAGCTTGGAAGTGAATGCATAGCAATAAATAGAACTATAATTGAGGATGAGACTACAACAAAGGGGCGAAGAACATCAACTCTTGAGTATCCTAACGAATAGAATGAAACCATTGCATTTGAGCGAATAAGGAATATTTTAGTAGATATCATGGCAAAAACAAGTGCTAAAGGGAGTAGTGTCTCTATCGCAAAAAAAGATTTATATACTAAATAAATTAAGAGGAGGTTCGCTGATTTAGAGAGTTTGTCTGCATTATCCATATAATCAAAACCGACCATAAACATCACTAATGCAATTAATATAATCAAAAAGTACTTAATATAATGCAGAGATATGTATTTGAATGCTAACACATTATTCCTTCTCATATAAACTGAACTAGTCCAGTTCATATTCAGTCACTAAAGCTACGCCTATCGGCGAGAAATCATTTTACAATTAAAATGTTATTTTAGCTGAAATTTTTTAATTGTGTATTTAGAACTTGTATCTTCCATTGAGTTTTCAAGTAAAAACTCAACTGCTTCACAGGTATGAGTTATCCAATCTTCTATATGACTCTGCTCATCTGAATTAAAGTCACTCAAAACATAAGAGGAGACCTCACCTTTATGCTCCGGTTTTCCTATTCCCATACGGACTCTTGTATACTCTCTTGATATTCTCTCATCCGTAGACTTAAGACCGTTATGTCCGCCATGTCCACCACCATATTTAAAACGCAGTGTTCCAAAAGGAAGGTCTAAATCATCATGTATTACAACAACATCTTCTATTTTATAGAATTTTTTAACCGCAACTATAGAGTTACCCGAAAGATTCATAAAAGTAAGTGGTTTTAATAAAAAATGATTTGAGAATTTGAAAAGTTCACCGTCAAATGATGAGGAGGATAGTTTTTGAGCATTTTGTCGTCTGACTAGCTCATCTATAATCATAAAACCAATGTTATGGCGAGTTGTTTCATATGTCGGGCCGGGATTGCCCAGTCCGACTATAAGCATAATTATTTAGCTTTAATAATACTAATTAACGCTACACGATCACTATCTAAAATAGTAACATTAGGAATTTCTTCTAAATCACGTACTAGTTTAGAAGCACCTGTATCCATCTCAGTTACATCTATTTCGATTGTATTTGGAAGATTCTCAGGTGTACATTTAACAGTTAAACGTGGTTTAGCCATGTGTACAAGACCTTTGTTTTTAAGACCTAGTGCCTCACCTTTTGCTACTACTGGAACATTAAATGTTGTTGCAACACCTGGTTGTGCTACCATTAAATCAACATGTAACAGGTTACCTGTAACTGCTTGAGACTCATATGATTGAACTACAACATTCAACTCTTTGCCACCCACTTTTACTGGGAACGCTAAAGTCTCTTTGTTGCGAACAGTACGGATATACTCATTCATTTTAAATGCAGCATTGATATTCTCAATCCCTTTTCCGTAAACGTTTGCAATCAGATATCCATCGCGGCGAAGTGCTTTAACAGCCTTCTTACCAGTACTCTCTCTAATAATGCCTTCTAACATATTAAATCCTTAAATTAAAATAGGCGAAATTCTACCCACTTTATGTTTAAAATCTACTTTAAATCAAAAACATCATCTTCATTTATTGGAGCAGCCTCCTGCTTCTCATCTCCCTCTTTTGGAGCACTTGTTATTTTACCACTTGATAATCCACTGATTTTCAGCTCTAAATCTGATGCACTGGTAGCATTTTCCAGAGCCTGTTCTTTTGATATTGTACCATCAAGGTACAAATCAAGAATCGCCTGATCAAAACTTTGAGATTTGTAGTGATCCTTCCCAGCTTCAATAGCATCTCTAATCTCAAAGTCTCGATTTTCCATAATCAGCTTTTCAATTGTCGGAGTACGCAACATTATCTCCATGGCAGCACGACGCCCACCATCTACAGTAGGAATAAGCCTTTGAGAAACAACACCTTGAATAACACCTGCAACAGAGAGTCTAACACGGTTTTGCTCATCTGTAGGGAATTGTGCGATAATACGGTTGATAGTCTCTTTTGCATCAATTGTGTGCAGAGTCGAGAAAACAAGGTGTCCAGTATCTGCCGCATGAAGTGCAAGGTTAATCGTCTCCTTATCCCTCATCTCCCCAACTAAAATAATATCTGGATCTTCACGAAGAGAAGCACGAAGTGCTGTACCAAAAGAGAGTGTATCTTGTCCAACTGAACGCTGATTTACAATACAACCTTTATCTTTATGAACAAACTCAATAGGATCTTCAATCGTAATAATATGTTTTTTCTTAGTTTTATTTATCTCACTGATAAGAGTTGCCAGCGTAGTCGACTTACCACTACCTGTAACACCGGTAACTAGCACTAAGCCCCTCTCAATCTGAGTAAATTTTTTGATTACTTCTGGTAAATGCAGCTCTTCAAAAGTAGGAATTGCAACCGGAATAACACGAAAGACTGCAGAAACACCGTCCATCTGAAAAAAGATATTTACACGGAAACGATTGTTTTCATCAAAAGGATAGACTAAATCTATCTCTTTTTTCTCAACAAACTCAGCATATCGCCCTTTTAAAAGCTCTTTAGCAAAGGTAATAGCATCCTCTTTTGAGAGTATTCCCCCGCCAAACTGAACAATATTACCATTTATACGTGCCCTGATTACCGAATTTGCTTTGATATGAAGGTCAGAACCCCCAATCTCAATCATCTTTTTTAGATAGGCTCTAATCTTTTTTAGCTGCTCAAACGTTAACTGACTTACATCTACTTCATTACTCATAAGGACTCCAAAATATCTTTAAATGCTTCTTTAAATGCCTCTAACCCATCTGCTATCTGCTTATCTAGAACTTCATCAAAATCAATACCTGC
>JBDLHW010000011.1:0-20207 GCA_039715155.1 Campylobacterota bacterium
GAGACAGGATTGAAGCGTGGAGATTTATACATGGAGCATGGTCTAATACCTCACGTGGAAGTATCTGTCCATAAGCAGCTACAACAATGTAATCACACTCTATCTTTAAAAGCTCTTTTACAGTATCAGCATCACGTAGTCTATTTGGCTGGTAAACTTCAATACTATTTTCTAAAGCCAATGTTTTAACTTCAGGCGGAGTCATAACTTTTTTTCTTCCAACGGGTTTGTCAGGTTGTGTATATACAGCTACAACATTTATATCACGTGTTTGAATAAGTCTCTCTAAAATCACTTTTGCGTAATCAGGAGTTCCCATAAAAATAACATTCATATTAATTACCTTTCGTAAAAAGTGTTCCACCTATATGCTTATTATCCAACATATAGCTTTTAACATCACTCAAATCAAATCCACTAGCTAAAAACATATCTCTGTTTGAGTTTAAAAGATGATTCGCAGCTTTTAGTTTTGTAACGATTCCACCTGTTGCAAATACATTGTTAGGAGTTGCCTCTTTTAGCAGCTCACACCCAGCTATCTCATTAACAACCTTCAGGACTTTTGCATCCTCATGTGCTCTTGGATCTTTATCATAGTAAGCATCAATATCTGAGAGTATTATCAACATATCAGCATCTGTATTTGTAGCTATATAAGCTGAAAGCTGGTCATTATCGCCAACCTCCAACTCTTCTGTTGAAGTCGCGTCATTTTCATTGATGATTGGTATTACACCGTTATCTAAAAGAGCGTCTATAGTGTGTTTAATTCTCTTTATATCATCCTCTCTATGAAGATTTTTAGCAGTTACTAATACTTGAGATGTGATAATATCAAAAGCTACAAATTTTTTATGGTAAGTGTGCATTAAGATAGGCTGTCCGATAGCTGCTAAAGCCTGTTTGTTGCTGATAATAGTTCTATCTAATTGTAGTTTAGTATATCCTGCTGATACTGAACCAGAAGATACCAATATAACTTCATTCTCTTTTTTTAGTTCTGCTAAAAACTCTACTAGAGCTTGCATACGCTCCAGAGCTACTGAATCATCTTTTGTTAAAACGGCACTACCAACTTTAACTACTATACGCTTCATCAAAAGCTCCTATATATTTTATAAAATTATTTTCTTGTCTGCTGTACTAAATTAAATAGAGCATATTTAAGCGGCTCTATATTTTTACTTGACGCTGAAGATATCGGCACAACAAAGTATGGTAACTTGTTATCATAACCTAAAGTATCATCAGGAGTGTCTTGAATAAAATAAGGAATCTCACTGTCAAAGTCAAACTCACTACCCTTGTTTGCTTCAAGACCTAAAAGAGATAAAAACCCATTTACCAATTCACTAATCTCATCAGGTGGGACAATATCAACACGAGTCAGTGCAATAGCATAGTTACCCTCACCTAATTTCTGAGAAAATGATGAAATCTCATCTTGCAGTACTTCAATTTGCTCTTTTAAATCTCTATAAGAGGCTAAATCTACCATATATAAAAGAGTCTGTGTTCTTTCAATATGCCTTAAAAACTCTATTCCAAGACCTTTACCTTCGTGTGCTCCACCAATAATACCAGGAATATCAGCCATTACAAACGACTCAAAATCACCGATATTTACTTGTCCAAGCTTTGGTGTAAGTGTAGTAAACTCATAGTTTGCTATCTCTGGTCTTGCATTTGAGACTGTAGAGATAAGAGTTGACTTCCCAACATTTGGAAAACCTACAAGACCTATGTCTGCAATCAGTTTAAGGTCTAACTTTATCTCTCTTGTTTCACCTTTTTCACCAGGCTGTGCATATGTAGGTCTCTGGTTAGTAGGAGATTTAAAGTGAGTATTTCCAAGTCCACCTTTTCCACCTTGGAGAAACTTCTCCTCTTGTCCATCTTTTACCATGTCAAAAAGAACTTCACCACTCTCTTGGTCAATAATCTGTGTTCCGGGAGGTACAATAATAACTTTTTTAGCCCCAGATTTTCCGCTCATACGTGAGCCTTCACCCGGCATTCCCTTATCAGCTTTTATATGCATTCTTCTTTGAAAATGAGAGAGTGTATGCGTGTTGTTATCGCATCTAAAGTAGATATCACCACCTTTTCCACCGTCACCACCGTTTGGACCACCATTTAGTACAAACTTTTCACGACGAAACGCAACACACCCTTGTCCACCTTTTCCTGATGAAACTGTTAATTCAACACTATCTGTAAACAAGTGAACTCCTTGTGCTCAAACTTTAAAATGAGAGCAAATCATTGTAGATTCCTGAGTAAATCTCAGGAGTCTCGATATACAAAATATTACTGCTTCTTAAAAATTAAAAGGCATGTAATAAAAAACTTAAAACTTAAAACTTTACTATTGACAATATTAAAAGTAAACTATTAAATTTTGTTTGGAACTATAAAAATTCCGAAGATGTAGAAAAACCCGAGCATAAAAGCTCAAGTTTGTAGAATTATGCAGCAGGTACGATTGAAACTTGTTGACGTTTTTTGTCTTTTCTTTCGAAAACAACAGTACCTTCAACTAGTGCAAATATAGTATGATCTTTTCCCATTCCTACATTTTTACCCGGGTGAACTTTAGTTCCACGTTGACGAATGATAATGTTACCAGGAATTACAGCTTCTCCACCGTATTTCTTAACACCAAGTCTTCTACCAGCCGAGTCACGATTATTCTGTGTACTACCTTGACCTTTCTTATGTGCCATAATTTATCTCCTTAAGTTTTAGCTTATGCAGCTATTTTCGTGATACGAACACGAGTGAAGTCTCTTCTGAAACCACGTTTAACTTTACTATCTTTACGACGACGTTTTTTGAAAATTACAACTTTTCTATCACGGCCTTCTCTGATAACTTCAGCAGTTACAACAGCACCTTCAACAAAAGGAGCTCCCATTTTAAGCTCACCAGCGTTAACTGCTAAAACTTCTTTCATCTCTACAACGGCACCAGCGTCAAGTGACATTTTGTCTAGTGATAACTCATCACCCTCTTGAACTTTATACTGCTTACCACCATTTTTAATAATTGCGTACATAATATTCCTTAAATCTTAAAATAGTAGACTATATTTCTACTAAAAAGTGCGCAATTTTATCTAAATTAGCTTTAAGGAAAGTTTAATTACTCAACTAATGCCACTGCATCTATCTCAACTAGTGCATTTTTGGGTAAAGTTTTAACAGCAACTGTTGCACGAGCTGGTTTATGTGAGCCAAAAGCTTCTTCATAAATCTCATTTATAGTTACAAAATCATCCATCGAATCTATAAAGATTGTAGTTTTTACAACCTGGCTCATTGAACTGCCCGCTTCTTCTAAAACAGCTTTTAAATTTTTTAGTACCTGTTTAGTCTGTATTACCACATCATTTTCAAGCATTACACCCTCTGGTGTCAATGCAATCTGCCCTGAAGTGTAAACCATACCATTAGCAACAACTGCTTGAGAGTATGGACCGATTGCAGATGGCGCTCTATCTGTTTGTACAAATTTCATATTTAATCCTAGTTATTCTTATTTTCTATTTTTATTATCGTATCGCTCTTTTGCATTATCCATAAAAGAGTTCATCATTTCTGCATCTCTGTAACCTATAGTATTGTAGAGGATATCACCCTTTTGATCTAAAAAGTAGTGTCTTGGCACGGGTGAAGTCTTAAACTTATCAGGAATTTGATGTCTGTCGCGTGAGAGGTGAATAGTTATATACTCCTCTTCGAGTCTATCTTCTATGTCCATATCAAGCAGTGTTGTCTGCTCAAACTTTCTACACCATCTGCAACTATCTGAAGTTATTAAAACGTAAACGAACTTATTCTCTTTTTTAGCTTGGATCAGTGCTTTATCATAATCATTCGGCCACTCAATCTCTTCTGCACCCAAATTCAAATTTATAAAAACGAGCGCAACCGCTAAGTAAAAATAGTATTTCAAAAAACATCCTTTAAAAAAAGAAATTCTATCATAATTTATGTTTTAAAAGATATAATTATTAGATAGGGGGTGTATTATGAAAACATTATTACCGCTACTTTTTAAAGCTATTGAGGAGATTAATACACGTATTGTTAAAATTAGGCGGGAGTTGCATACACATCCTGAACTCTCAAACCATGAAGAGCGTACAAAGTTTTTAATTATGGGAGTTCTTGATGCTGAAGGTATTGAATTTAAAGAGTTTGATGATAACTTTGGTATTATTGCGAGTATTACAAAAGATTCAGAGAAACCTTATGTGGCACTACGCGCTGACATGGATGCTCTTCCTATCAATGAACAAAGCAGAGTTGAGTATCAATCTAAAAATGAAGGAGTCATGCATGCTTGTGGACATGACTCACACACTGCTATACTGTTGGGATGTGCTGTAGCATTCAGTAGCGTCAAAGAGCATTTAAATTGCAATATCCGTTTTATTTTTCAACCAGCTGAAGAGATACTAGAAGGTGGTAGTTCACAAATGATTGAAAATGGTGCATTGGAAAATGTGAGTGCTATATTTGGTCTACACGCTTACCCATACCTTAAAACTGGGCAGATAGGATATAAAAAGGGAGTAATGCTAGCCTCAGCCGATATGTTTGAAATTGAGATATTTGGTAAAAGCTCACACGGTGCTCGTCCACATGAGGGTGTAGATGCAATTTTAGTAACCTCTGTAATTATCAACTCACTCAACCATATTGTCTCTAGACAAATTGACCCTCTACACCCTGCCGTTATCTCATTAGGGACAATTGAAGGTGGTAGTGCAGCCAATATAATCTGTGATCACGTCATCGTTAAAGGGACTGTACGTACAGTAAATCATGATGTGCGTAACAATATTCCGCAGATGATGGAAACAAGTATTAAAGGTATCTGTAAATCTATGAATGCTTCATACAACTTTCATTATGATTTTGGAATTCCTGAAGTTGAAAATAACAATGAAATAGTGGAACTGGTTAAGGAGGCTTCCATTGAGGTAGTTGGAGAGCAGAACACTATTGATTTAGTTGACCCTGTAATGGGTGGTGAAGATTTTGGATGCTACCTCAAAAAAGTTCCAGGTGCCTTTTTCCGTTTAGGAACCTGCAATGAAGAAAAGAGTACATGTTATGCACAACACAACAGTAGGTTTGATGTTGATGATGATGCACTGATTATCGGTATGAAAATTTTATCTCTTAGTGCATTAAAGGTGTTCCAAGATGATTGATATAATTAGTATTACTATTAACAACCGTGCGCATCTAAAACTCTTAGAATTGAATTTTGACTATGTTAAGAAGCGATTAGATATTAATGATGTTGATAATCTTGCTATGGCACTGAATGAACTTTTTGAAAATATTCTGTTTCACTCTTATAAAAATATGCAGCAAATTAATTTATCTGTTAAGTTTATTCTTAGTGTTGAATATATCTCTATAGAACTCCACGATAGGGGTATGCCATTTGATTTTAATCCATATCTCTATGAGAGTATTGAGAATAACAGTGACCACTCTAAGGGGTTTTACCATATTTATGACCTTGTTGAGTATTTTACTTTCTCCTCTCTTGAAGATGGCTCAAAACGTTTTGTTCTAACTCAAAGTCTTCTTACCCCGTACACTCCTATCAGCCAAGAAAAAACAGTTATCCCACTGGAGCGTGATAATATCTTAGAAAATCTTGATATCTCCACATTCAAAGATGAAGATGCTGAGGGCATTGCGCAACTCATCTATAAAAATTATGATTATACATACTACAAATCCCGTTACTACAATCCTCAAAAGATACTCAAGGACAACAGAGTGGGAAAAATCATCTCCATTGTCTGCAGGGACCATTCAAAAATCGTAGGACATTTTGCACTTGTTAAGTCTAAGCACTCAAATATTGCAGAGATTGCAATTGCCATTGTTGATCCACTGTATAAACGTCTTGGTATTATGAATTTAATGTTCAATACTCTTATAGAACAAGCAAAAGAGCACTCATTTAGTGCAATATATGGTGAAGGGATGATGATTCACCCCTACAGCCAAAAGGCAAATCTTCGCCATAACATGATAGAGAGTGCCATTGCTTTAGGTGAAGTTACATCAAGTATGGAGATTGAACACTCTATTAAAAGCAGTGAGCGCAGCGGTGTTGTTATGGCATTTTTACTTTTTGATTCTCATGAGAGAAAACTAAACCTCCCTAAAATCTATGCCAAAGAGATCAATAAAGTCTATTTACGTGCTGGTGTTAAGATTGAGACCCTTAGCAACAAAGAGAATTACGATGGTAACATAGGTGTAGAGAGAAATACTCTTTTAAATGTTGCTAGGATAATTATAGATGGCACTATTAAAAAAGATATTTTTTTAAACTTGTTAAATGAACTGTTGCAGGAGCAGCATGATATGATATTTGCAGACATTTCACTTGAGTCATATTACGATATTGACGCCACTGTTGCCATGCTAAATGTCAATAACTTTTTTTATAGTGGCGTACTGTTTCAATTTTACAACTCTAAAGACTACCTAAGACTGCAACGAAAAAATTCAAATTCAATCAGTGATGAGCACCTGATATGCTATTCCGAGGATACTCAAATGTTATTAAAATTTATACAGAACGATGAACAGAGAGTAAAGAAAACCATTTAAAATTTCTTAATACTTTGAAATTAATTCACAAAAAACAGCGTGCAGGTCAACAACTTCTTTTGCAGTTGTACGCTCGTTTAGTGCATGTATTGTGTCATTCTTCACACCAAACTCAACCACATCAATACCATAAGGAGCAATAAAACGAGCATCTGATGTTCCACCAGCAGTTGAGTGTTTCGCTTTAATATTACACACTTTTAAAATCGCATCATCAAGTCTCTTGACAATCTTGCTGTTAGTATCAGTCATAAATGGGTAGGCACTCTGATCAAGTGTTAATGTGTAGTTCATCTCTTTAAAATATCTATGTACGAAATCTTCAATCTTTTTTTGATCTGTTTTAGTAGAGTTTCTAACATTAAACATCATCTTCAATGTTCCCGGTGTAACATTGGTAACTTCCATACCGGCACGAATATCTGTGATAACAAATTGACTTGGACTAAAAAACTCATCACCTCCATCCAAATTTACACCGGCTATATGAGGCAGTACCTGCGAAACTTTATGGATAGGATTTGTCGCTTTTTCAGGCTAAGCTGCATGCCCTTGTACTCCACGCTTTTCAATAACACCATTAATAGAGCCGCGTCGCCCTATTTTCATAGCGTCACCAAAAACCTCTTCACATGTCGGCTCCGCAACTACAACAGAATCTGGAAGTAATGAATTCTCTCTAAGGTACTTTAACACTTCAACAGTTCCATACTTTGCCGGACCCTCTTCATCCGAAGTTAACAACAAAGAGAGAGTTCCACCAAAACTCTTGCTATCTTTAACTGCCTGAACAAAAGCGGCAACACCACTTTTCATATCTTGTGCACCACGACCATAAATATAACCATCTCTCTCGACTGCCTCGTAAGGATTACTGTCCCAGCCATCTCCTGCAGGAACTACATCTACATGTCCAGCGAAACATAGATGATCTCCATCTCCAAACTTTTTATATATAAAGAGATTTTTCACATCTTCTATATCTATGTGTATAGCCTTAAAATCCGGCAGGTAGTTTTCTATAAAGTCTAAAAGTCCACCATCATCCGGTGTTTCACTCTTAGTCTCTATCAATTTTTTAAATAGTTCTAAAACTTCCACTACTAATTTCCAGGATTATCGTAAAAAATGTATGAAGTTGCATAATCACTTATCTCAAAGTAAAGCTTTTTTTCGCCATTATCAACTTTATAATTTTGATTTAGATCCAGATATCCGTAACCGTAACGATATGTTCTAGGTGCGTTTCCTTGTGTAGCTTCTGCAGTTGAGAGCTTATCAATCTTTATAAACCTTTTTACAAGCTTCTCACCCATATAGATATCAAGAACACCATTAGTACCTGTCCAGTTTTGAATACTGCGACCAAGTTTATTTTGAGTCTCCTGAGTACAGGCACTAAATATCAATCCAATTGATAAAACTGCTATAAGTATTACTTTATTCATAACTACCTCCTAACCAAATTTCAATTTTTTAAGTGCTGCTTCCTCGTCATCCTGACGCATTAAAGATTCACCTACAAGAAATGCATCAACACCGGCTTTACTTAAATCCTCAAGCTGTCCATGCTCATAGATACCACTCTCCGCCACAATAATTTTACCATTTGGAATCAGAGGAATCAGCTCATAGGAAAGATTCATATTCATCTCAAATGTTTGAAGGTTTCTATGGTTAATCCCTATGATGTCACTACCTGCATAGATAGCTTTAGTTAAATCTGACTTATCATGAACCTCAACTAAAGCTTCCATACCTAAGTGCCTTGTATATCCAAGTAACTCTTTTAGCTCTTTCTTACTGAGTGCAGCTGCTATCAGTAAAATAAAATCAGCACCATGAACCAGAGCTTCAAGTATTTGATATTTTGAAACTATAAAATCTTTTCTTAAAAGTGGAATACCGACATACCTTCTAATCCCGCTTAGATAATCCAGTGAGCCTTGAAAGAAGTGAGGCTCTGTTAAGATAGAGATAGCACTCGCCCCTCCTCTCTCATATGCTTGAGCGATAGCTAAAGGGTCAAAATCTTCTCTGATTACACCCTTAGATGGGGAAGCTTTTTTCACTTCAGAGATAATTCTATAGGGATCCTCTTGGGTAGCTTTAAGATATGGAAACACATCTCTAGGCTGTCTTGCATTGTAAGCTAATGAACGACCTAACCAATCAAGTGAAAACTCCTTCTCACGTATCGCTAAATCTTCTTTTGTCTTCTTTATAATGTCATCTAAAATCATCTCTATCTTTTACCTTATTTTATTTTTTTGCTTTTGTATTTTTTATACATCTGTCTATTATTCGAACATGCTTTTTAACTTCAGGGTCATCTCCACCCTCTAAAGTCACAACTCTGTCCATAATCTCTTTAGCCTTTTTACATTCTCCAAGTTTATAATAACCCCAAGCGAGAGAATCAAGATAAAAAGATGAATTTGGCTGCACAAGTAAAACTTTCTCAATATACTTCATTCCCCCTTTCACGTCAATATTATGATCTATTAAAACATATCCCAAATAATTTAAATAGAGTGGATTACTGTCTTTTTTAACAACTTTTTCAAGTTTACCCACCACACTCTCGAGGAGTTTTTTATCATTTTTGTCATTTGCATTCTCATACTCATAAATAGCACTTTGACCTAAATAGTTCACATCACCCGTTTTAGCATAGAGCTTCTCTGCTAAGAGATATGCTTTATTATAGTTCTTTGTAAAAGCGTAAAGTTCAAAGAGAGCCTTATCATCACTTTTTGACTCCTCTAAGAAGTCCATCAATTTTAGATAATCTTTTTTATAACTATAGATTTGAATAATCTTTTCAGCTATACCTTCACTCTTATCTACTCCATAGAGTCTTAGATAGACAGAGAGAAGTCCATCTACATTATTCTCATTTGAATAAAAGCCTATAAGTCTGTGACATATAAGTTTAGAACAGCCGTGTACTCTTGTATGTGTCTCTAGCTGAGCGACAGCATCTTTTGTTCTTTGCAGATTCACATATAAGACTATAGCCATCTTATCTAGGATTTTTTCATTATAATCTTTTATGTAAGCACTCTCTAAATACTTCAATGCCGTATCATACTCTTGTTTTTTAATATAGATATCACTAACCAATAGATAGTCATTTACTGCATTTGACTTCTCTACAAGCTCTGTAGCTAAAACTCTAGCTTCTTCTAATTTATTGAGTTCTATAAGAGCGACTATTTTAACCCTGATAAGCACATAGTCATCAAAAGAACCCTGAGTTGTACTGTCAACTACCTGAATAACCTCTTCATACTCTTTTGCTATAAGATCATTTTCTAAGGAGCGATAGAGATACTCTTTTTTTTGAGATCTTTCATAAAGTGTATTAAAGATAGAGGATGCCGCTTTATTCTCACGTACCTGTTCAGCACGTAGAGCATAAAGTATATATGTATCTTCCTCTTCAAAAGCTTTCTGGTTTGACTTGATGGTGTTAATGTCTGGATTGCTCCCTGCACATGAAACAAAAAGGAGTGACAATAGTACTAATAATACAGTTATAAAACCTCTAATCATCTATAATCCCCGGACACTCTTGCTTTAGCTCATCAACTCTTGTTTTATAATAGTCCCAAAATGGAAATGTTTTACACTGAGATGGTCTTGCATTGTATATTTGGCAACCATTACTCTCTCTATCATAAAAAACACACTCATAAGAGTCATTAAAACTCAACTCTTTTATAGAGTACTTATACCCTTTTTTAAAAAGATATTTTACCCTTAATTCATTAATATCAATCTTTAAGACTTCAGCTATATCTTTTATCTCATCTTTAGTTACATATATATAACCGCTCTCACCGGTACAACAACGGCCTTGACACATAGCACATGCTGAAGAGTCAAAAGCATAAGGGTAAGACTCTTTTTTTACTATATTTGACATTTAATACTCTGGGTTGAAGCTTTTTTATATATCTCTTTTACTTTTTGAGATGGCTCGCTTCCTTCAAAACTTATAAACGGAGGCCACACTTTCATCATAGACTTTGAGCCGTTTCTTGCGTGAACCATTACAAGTGATGCGGTTCTGTCAACCTTAGAGTGAATAAACTGTACATCAACAACTCTCATCTTCACTTTTTCTAATTCAGCGCAGATAAGTCCAAATGCAGTGGGGTCATAACAAAATATAAAGTGAGAGTGCGGTTTGAGTAGACGTGAGACCTTTTTAAAGAAGTCTGCTAAAGGCAGGTTTATGTTGTATCTTGCATTTCGCAGCATCTCATCTTCACTCTTTTGCACACCCTCTGGGTAAAAGGGAGGATTTGAGATAATATAATCATACTTGGTATCTTCACCCAAATCAAGAAAACTGCCTTCATGCATCTTATACTCTATCTTATTCACTCTGGCATTTGTTGTTGCATAGTGAACAAAAGCCTCTTGTTTCTCTACTGCTTCAAGAGTAACCTTTTTATTATCACGTGCAACTAAAAGTCCAACAACTCCACAGCCAGCACCGACATCAAGGACCCTTCCCTTAGGATTAAATGAGTCTATAAAGTCGTAAAGAAAAACGGAATCACTATTATAACAATAGCCAGATTCCGGCTGATAAAGAAGCATATAAACCCTTAATTTTACTCTGTAAAATGAAGGAAACCCCTCATCTCTTTTTAACGGTAAAGGAAGTAATTCATTTACCTACGCTAACGCTTTGTTCTCTTAGGCAGAGAGCCCACGGCACTTGTGCCTTTATTTTAGATATAATTTTGTAATTATATCGAAGAGGCATTAAATTATGATTATTATTCCAGCACGCTTAGCATCCACAAGATTTCCACAAAAAGTTATCGCAGATATTGGCGGTCTGCCTATGGTTGTAAGAACTGCAAAAGCGGTTGAGCATCTAGATAGAGTTGTAGTGGCTGCAGATGATGAAAAAATCATAGCAATTTGTAAGGAGCATGGGGTTGAAGCTATGCTCACGTCAACAACTCATAAGAGTGGTACTGACCGTATAAATGAGTGTGCAAATATCTTAAATATTGACGACAATGAAATAATCATAAATGTTCAAGCCGATGAGCCTTTTATAGAACCTGAAGTGGTAGAGGCACTTATGAGCAGACTAAAAGAACTTCAAAAGGCAAATGAGCCTTTCATTATGGGAAGTTGTTACAACGCAATAAACGCAGAGTCAGCAGAGGATCCAAACCTTGTTAAAGTAGTTTTAGACTCTGATAATAACGCCATATACTTCTCACGTTCACTTATTCCATATAACAGAAGCGGTAGAGCTAACTACTTTGGACATATTGGTATTTATGGATTTTCTAAAAAGAGCTTAAAAGAGTTTTGTAACTTAGACGATGCACCAATAGAGGATATAGAAGGGCTGGAGCAGCTTCGCGCTATTCATCATCAGAAAAAAATCACAATGCTAAAGGTTGCAAGTACCGGTTTTGGAATTGACACTAAAGAGGATTTAGCTAGAGCGATAGAGATTTTTCTTTAAACGATACTAGACTTTTCCCATTAACTTAATTAGCGTATTCACATACCTCATATTAAGTTGGTCTTTCATAGCTATTTTCATTGTTTTAAAAGAAGTAAAGTGCGAAGTGGCCAGTTTATAGGAGCGATTAGTTGTCAATGCATCAAAAATATCAGCTACTGTAACTATCTGTATTTCCATCTTAATCAAATCTCCTACAAGTCCAACTCCATAGCCACTTCCATCAAGCTTTTCATGATGGTTTTTTACAATATTAAGAATCACTTCATCAGTTTCACCCATCTCTTTAAGTATCTCATAACCAATATCAGGATGTTTTTTAATCTCTTGAAACTCATCCATGGTCAGTTTTCCAGGTTTATTGATTATTTTAGATGAAATTTTTGATTTACCAAGATCATGAAGCAAAGCTCCCGCACCAAGCTGAATCATCTCACCTTCAGAGAGTCTCAACTCTTTACCAAGAGCTAAAGCATAAATAGATACATTTACAGAGTGGGAGTATGTCTTAAAATCATGCGCTGTTAGTCGTAATAGAGCCTCAGAATGCATTCTATTGCTCATCATCTCTGTAACCATTGACTCTATATACATTTTAGATGAAGAGACAGCTGCTTTATCTATACCATTTTCAAACATATCATACACCTGATCGCTTACAGACTCATACAAAAGTTCTGCACGCTCATTGGATGTTAATTCAGGGTTTTTGAGTAGTTCTACAATATTCTTAGATCGATACTCTTTCATCTTATCATAGTCACTCTCTTTTATAAATAGACAATGATTACCGCTCTCTAAAATATTATCTCTTTTTTCAGAGGTAAAGATATGTCCTGAACTACTAAAAAGTATTTTCTTTTTATCAGAGTATTCCATATATAGATCTAAGTGGAATGGTTGTTCAATAAGAAGTTGATGTATGGATAGTTCTCGGTACATAAATAAAATCCTTTAATATACTATTATATAAGCGTATTCTTAAAACATTTAAAGATTAAAGACATAATGAAAGTTTAAACATCCTAAAAAGGATGTTTAGATTGAGGGAAGTAGTTTAAAAACTAGATATTATCACGGATATCTAAGTCAGATACTAGTTTATTGTAAGCATCTTTGTTAGTTCTTTTGAAATATTTCATTAAACGACGACGTTGACCAACTAGTTTTAATAAACCTAGTCTTGAAGCGTGATCTTTTTGGAATACTTTTAAGTGTTCTGTTAATTCTGCAATTCTAGCAGTTAAAAGTGCAACTTGAACCTCTGTTGAACCTGTATCGTTCTCTGAACGACCGTACTTTGTAACTATTTCTTGTTTTTTAGCCTGATCTAAAGCCATAATAGCCTCCTGATTGGTATAATAATCTAACATTCACACATTAAATGTAAAAGTTGAAGTGGAATTGTATCTAAATTAATCTTGATTCTATATAAGGTAGTATTTAAACATAAATAATATATTTTTTAACTTCTTTTGATATAATCTACTCTAAAAAAAGATTAAACTCTTAAACAGAAAGTAAAAACTATGTTAATAACACGTGCCAGTGAATACGCAATACTCTCTCTTATACTTTTATCTAAGGCGGACTCACCTCAGGATACTGAAACTTTATCTGTGAAACTTGCAATCTCTAAAAGTTTTTTAGCAAAAGTACTTCAAACCTTAGCTAGAAATGATATTTTAAAATCTTACAAGGGTGTAAATGGCGGTTTTGTTTTAGCAAAAGAGCCTAAAGATATAAATATGCTGTATGTACTATCATCTGTAGAAGGTAGAGCCCCTGCTGTATTTGACTGTGCTTCATCTGTAAATGATTGCCCATCTGATAGAGCGCATATATGCTCAGTATGGCCTTTTTTAAATAAACTGCAGGGAAAAATAGACTCTTTTCTGGCTGACTTAACTTTAGCAGATATCCTAGAAGACTAGCTTTTGGCAAAAAAACTTACACTTAGACAGCAGATTGGAACAAGCCTAAACTTTCTTCTTGGACAGAGAGATTTAAGTGTAGTTATCTTTGTAATGGCTATTCTAGCTATTATTATAGTACCTCTTCCTTCTGCAATGCTTGATATTTTACTAACAGTCTCAATGGCATTGGCGGTCCTGGTCTTACTTATTTCTCTTTATGTACCAAAACCGACAGACTTAACAACTTTTCCAACACTGATTCTGATTCTTACACTCTTTAGACTCTCTCTAAATGTTGCTACAACAAGAATGATTCTAAGCCATGGACATGAAGGTCCTGGAGAAGTTAGTGAAATTATTACAAGTTTTGGTAACTTTGTTGTTGGAGGAAACTATGTTATTGGTATTATCGTTTTCTCAATTTTAGTCCTTATCAACTTTATGGTTATAACAAAGGGTGCTACGAGAGTTGCAGAAGTTGCTGCGCGTTTCGTTCTTGACTCTATGCCTGGTAAACAGATGGCAGTTGATGCTGACCTCAACGCAGGTCTTATTGATGATGCTGAAGCAAAATCAAGACGTGCTGAAATTCTTCAAGATGCAAATTTTTATGGAGCGATGGACGGTTCTAGTAAGTTTGTAAAAGGTGACGCAGTTGCTGCTATTGTCATCACGCTTATAAATATCATCGGTGGGTTTCTTATAGGTGTGTTTCAACACGACATGACAGTTGGAGACTCTGCTTCTACATTTACCCTCCTTACAATCGGTGATGGTCTTGTTGGTCAGATTCCAGCACTTATTGTCTCGACTGCTACAGGTATTATGATTACACGCTCCTCAAGTGATGGTGACAATTTTGCAGAGGGTACAATCAACCAGATGACAGGTAATGCAAAAATCATGATGATAGTTGGTTTTATCATGATTCTATTTGCATTGGTACCTGGTCTGCCTACTGCTCCTATGGGGCTTGTTGGTCTTCTTTTTGCACTGCTTGGTTGGTCGATCTACAAGTATGAAAGAGGTGAGCTAACTATTCTGGATGTAGAAAATATTTTAGGAAAAAAATCTCCGGAACAGTTAGAAAAAGAGAAAGATGCAATTAAACCTAAAAAAACTCATGAAGAGATAGCAAAAGAGGAAGAGACAGCGCTTGAAGATATTTTAAAAGTTGAAATGTTAGAGCTCACACTCGGATATCAACTTATCCGACTGGCTGATGCTGCCCAAGGTGGAGACCTGCTTGAGCGTATCCGTTCGATGAGACGTAAAATCGCATCTGACTTTGGTTTTCTAATGCCTCAAGTTCGTATACGTGACAACTTACACCTGCAGCCTCAGCAGTACCAGATATTATTAAAAGGTGTCTCAATTGGTGAAGGTGAAATCATACCGGACAAGTTCCTTGCCATGGATAGCGGAATGGCCACTGGTGACATAAAAGGTGAACCGACAAAAGAGCCCGCATTTGGACTTGATGCTCTATGGATTACTCCTGAACAGAAAGAGGATGCCATTATAAACGGCTATACAGTTGTTGATCCCGCTACTGTTATATCAACTCATATGAGTGAACTTATAAAACGAAATGCAGAAGAGCTGCTTACTCGTCAAGAGGTTCAAACACTCATCGATAAGATCAAAACAGACTTCCCTGTTATCATCGATGATGTAGAGAAAGTCGCTAATATTGGTCTTATCCAGAGAGTTCTTAAAGCTCTTCTACATGAGAAAATACCTCTTAAAGATATGCTAACAATACTTGAAACTATCGCGGATATCGCAGAGTATACTAAAAATGTAGATTTAATAGCAGAACAGGTTAGAGCTAAACTCTCTCGAATCATTACACAAATGTATGCAGGGGAAGATAAGGTTATCCGACTACTGACATTTGACACAGCAAGTGAGCAGCTGATGTTAGAGAAGTCCCAAGAGCAAGACGGCACTAGAAACTTAATGCTCAATGTCGGTGAGATAAATGCACTTATCCAGGCAACAAGCACAAAAGCAGCAGAACTACTGCAAAAAGGTGTATCTCCAGTTGTAATTATTGTAGATCCCGGGCTCCGACGTGGAGTAGCAGAAATATTTGAACGTTTTTCATTAGATGTAGTTGTACTCTCTCACGCAGAGATAGACTCAAGTGCTACTTTTGAAGTAATGGGTTCAATCTCAATAGAGGGACATAGTTAATGTTAAGCACCATAATGAGCAAAGCCCATTATAGTGGCAGGGACTCGAAGTCCCTACAACCCCCTAAAGCTATAAAAACAAGTTTTTAAAAAAATAATAATAATTTAAAAAGGTATAAAATGAATATTCACCACTTATCGCACATAGACTTAGACGGCTACAGCTGTCAGTTAGTTATGAAGTACACTCCATACAATATTACAAACTATAACGCTAATTATGGTGCAGAGGTAAAATCAAAGCTAGACCTGATTTTAGAAAACATTAGAAAAGCCAATGAGATAGCTATTATTATGATTACAGATCTGAATCTTACAGCTGATGAGTCTAGATGGTTAAGTAATGAAGTTAACAAGATGAACCAACAGAGTAAAAAGATTACACTAACTCTGTTGGACCACCACGGTAGCGGTGAAGAGAGTGCTAAAAAACATGACTGGTACTTTCTTGATGTAGAGAGATGTGCAACAAAAATCACATATGATTATGTAAAAGAGAACTTTGAGTTTGATGAACCGGCTTGGATGGAAAAGTATGTCAACGTAGTAAACGCTGTTGACTTATGGAAACAAGAAGAGGTAGAGAACTTTGAGTATGGTAAAGTTTGTATGAGACTTGTAACTGAGACCAGAGAACTTAACCGTGTTATGTTTGCCAATGAAGATTCAAACTATAAACTCTCACTTCTACTTGAAGCTACAAAACTTCTTGATGAGGATAATGCTGCTATTTTACTTGATGAAAAGATTCATACAATTAAAAAAGAGTTCTTTAGAGAAGAGAGAGACAATACACTTGACAACTTAGCAACAAAATATGTAGTTGGGCTTCTTGGTTCTAAAAGAACTACTCACACTATTTACTATAAAGGGTATCGTGGATACCTGAGCTATGGTGTTGGAAATACTTCTATAGTTGGAAATGGCTTTCTACTCGCATACCCTGAGTACGATTTTATTGTTGACGTGAGTTATCGCGGGACAATGAGTCTTCGTGCGAATAACCAGGTAAGTGTTGCACAGATCTCAAAAGAGTGGGCAAATGGTGGTGGACATCCAAATGCAGCAGGTGGAAGAATTATGGGATTTAAAGAGCAGTTCCGTTACGATAAAGTAAAACAGCAGATAGAGACACTTATAAATGATAAGGAATCAAGAGCTGGTAAGTTAGAGTACAAAAAGGAAGATCTGGCATAAACAGCAACATCATAAAGTCTAAATGTGGTGATTTAGACTACTGGTTGTTTAAAAAATATCTCTCAACTCCATTGGCAAGACCAAGAGCAAGTTTTCTCTGATACTTGGAGTTTACTAATCTTTTTGCTTCTCTTGGATGAGTAATAAAACCAACTTCTACTAAAACAGAGGGCATTTGAGCACCAACAAGTACCCAAAATGGTCCCTCTCTCACTCCACCATCTTTAACATTTTTATAAGACTTTTTAAGTGAAGAGAGCATTCCGCGCTGCAGATCGATTGCTAATTTATTTGAAGCTACTATGTTATGTGAGTTTAAAGTATTTAAAAAACTCTGTTTTCCATAAAAATTCATATCACTCATATCAGCAGAGTTCTCTTTTGCAGCCACTTTTTTTGCTCTCTCTGAACGTGAGTTTGAAAGGAAGTAACACTCTATTCCATGCACTTTTTTTGCATTCTTCTTACCTACCGCATTTGCATGAATACTGATAAATATATCTGCATCTTTCCTGTTCGCATACTTTGTTCTTTTACTCAGTTTTACAAACTTATCACTGGTTCTTGTCGTATAAACATTAAAACCACGAGATTTTAAAATATCTTTTAACTTCTGAGAAATCTGATAAACTACTATCTTCTCTCTATATCTTTTATATCCGACAGCACCAGGGTCCTTGCCACCATGACCAGCATCGATAACAATAGTTTTATTTCTATCTAAACGTTTTGGTGATACTACTTTATATTTTGCAGGCAGTTCTGACTTGTCACTAGAGATATCACCTAGATTTACTTGCAGTCGAGAGTTATCTCTCTTAAATCTAATATTTAGTTTACTTGAATTCTCTATAACAAGACGCAGAGTACTTGGATCAAATTGAGCTAATTTAATTCTATCAATATTGTCTTTTCTTAACTTCTGAGACTCTGTAAGCATTGAGGCATGAATATCAAAAATATATTTATGTCTTTTCTTTTTTGGATCATAAAGCGTAAAATAATTTATCTGACTAGCGCTTAATTTTTTATCAAATCTAAGAACTAAGCGATTATTTTTCCATCTTACAGACTTTAACTTATGAGAAGATTTTATCTTAATTTTTTTCTTACTTTTACTTTCTGGATTAGCTTTTGGTGTTGGTGCTTTATATGATGTTTTTGGTTTTAACTTTGAAAGTTCTGTAGAGTATTGAGAGACATCAATGTGCAGTTTTCTGCCACTTGTAACTATCCCACTTAAGGCATTGAGACGAAGCTTGTCATCCTCATTCATAAGTGCACGAAGATAGAGGTTTTTATAGTCGTTATAAGCACGAAACTGGTCACTCTTGTTTGAAGTTTTCATAAAGCCATCGGCTCTTTTTAAAATCTCACCATCACTAAGTGCACTTAGAGATACTGCAAACGCAAGTAAAAGAAGAAGGGAGCGAAACATTAACTTATCTATTCACCCTCTGTAAGTTTTTTCATTAACTCTTTGACACTGATTATCTCATTTAATCTGTATCCATTTGTTCCTGAAAAGAAAAGACCAGTTTCAAGATTACCTTCATAAGCATCACTCAGTCTATCTGCTATACAAAAACCAACCACTTTAGCCTCTTCACCACGATTACAAGGAGCAACACAGTTGGAGATACATTTGATAGCCGGACCTTCGCGTTTTTCAACCATATGAGTTAAGTTTGTTATAACACCCTGCGCCGGATAACCAACAGGTGAACTCATCAGTTGAATATCCTCTTGTTTAGCATCAAGAAGCACTTTTTTAAGATTTTCATGTGCATCACATTCATGAGTACCGATAAAACGTGTACCCATCTGAACACCACGTGCTCCACGGCTCATCATATCTTCAATATCTGATTTGTCCCAAACACCACCAGCGGCGATTACAGGAATATCTCCCCAGAGTGCAGCCTCTTCAACAACTGGACCTACTATGTTTTCCAACTGATTCTCTTCTAGTTTACACTGCTCATAAGTAAAACCTTGATGACCACCACTCTTAGGACCCTCAACTACTACAGCATCAGGAACTCTGTCATAACGTTTTTTCCAACGTTTACAGATAATTTTAAGTGCTTTAGCAGATGAAACTATAGGCACAAGTGCTACGTCAGGATAACCCTCTGTAAACTCCGGCATATTTGTTGGAAGTCCGGCACCTGTAATGATAATATCTATACCAGACTCACAGGCATCACGAACAACACGCCCATAATCATTAATAGCATATAAAATATTCGCCGCTAATGGTTTGTCACCTGCAATCTCTTTAGCACTTTGAATAATCGCATCAAAGCCCTCTTTAGAGTAAAAGTTTGCTTCACTCAGTGGTCTGTCTGAAACGAGTTTTTTAGAGTACTCTTTGTTTTTATAGTATCCAGTTCCAACTGCACTGATAACACCCAGTCCACCCTCTTTTGAAACGTTACCCGCTAGTTGATCCCAACTAATACCAACGCCCATTCCGCCTTGAACAATAGGCTTCTCAATAATATACTTTCCAATTTTTAATGGCTTAAAACTCATCTAGTTAACCTTTAATTTTGCAAATTTTCTTTTTCCAACCTGGAGTAGATACTCTCCACTTGAAAGCTGTAAATTCATATCGTGAACTTTTTCTTGGCCTATTTTAACACCACCTTGCTTAATATCTCTTCTAGCCTGTGAAGTTGATGGCTCAATGTTACAATCTACTAAGGCTTGTGCTATCCAAATCTCTCCA